>JBDRXT010000012.1:0-19533 GCA_039803045.1 Caldifarciminota bacterium | reverse complement strand
CCTATCCATATCCCAAATTTAACAGGCTCTATTGTTAACTCATACTCTTTTGTTTCTTTGTTCCTTGGTATGTCCCTTATAAGGCTAGATATTGGAAAACCATGATAATAATAAACACTGTCAATTTTTAAAAATAAATCTTCGTTTATTTTTAGTTCCTTTTTAAAGAATATCGGCCTAAAGAAAACAACACCTAAAGTTGACAAAATTAAAAATAGTCTTAAAAATTTAATTATCTATAACTTAAAAAACCTTTCCATCTCCCAATAAGGGAATAGTAATTTTTCATAACTTTAAATTTATTAAATCTTAATAAATTTAAAAACATACCTCCAATAGGTCTAATCATTAAATTCTCTAAGAGTGGAAAAATTAATTTAAAATCCTTAGTTATATATTTTCTCAAAAAAGCACCCATTCCTATGCCATAAGAATAAAACCTATCTAAATTACTTTCTTTCAATGGATGATAAACGAATAAATCCTTTCTAAAATATGCTTTTGCATTTTTTTCAATTATCAAATGAAGAACTAAATCCGTTTCCTCAGCTGATGGATATAAGGAGTTAATTCCAAAGCGCTCATCAAAAAAAATATCTCTAATATCTAGTCTATTATGAATTCTTATAAATAAGGAAGCGGAAGAAAGTGATCTTAATATATTAAACGAGTTTATAGTTGACGAGCTTTTAAGCGACCTATTAACACTTTCCTTTTCTGATATTTTATCTATTATTGAAACACTTAAAATATCAAATTCGGTTTTTTCAAAAAAACTTTTAACTTCTAAGAGTAAATTTTCTGGATATTCACAGTCATCATCAGGAAATGCAATAATATCTCCCTCGACATGTTTTAATCCAAAATTTCTTGCTTTTGAAAGACCTTTAAATTTAACCATAAAATATTTTATATCAATTTCACTTTGAAAATTTTTGATAATATTATATGCTTTATCGTCTTCATTTTGATCTATAACTATAAGCTCAAAATTTTTATATATTTGATTTATTAGTGAATTTAAAAAATTTTCAATTTCCTTATCTCTTTTGTAAGTTGACATAATAAGTGAAAATTTCATTTTAAGTTCCTTAATATACTAATTAATGCTTTTGCACTTTCTTCACCCTTATTCCCATATTTACCACCTGCTCTATTTAAGGCCTGTTCCAAATTATCTACTGTTAAAATACCAAATGTAATGGGAATAGATAATTCTAAAGAAACTTTCATAATTCCATAACTTATAGCATTTGCTATATATTCATTATGATCAGTCTCGCCTTTTATAATACACCCAATTGCTATAAAACCTTCAAATTCCTGTTTTTTGGATAATAACTTTATCATAATTGGAATTTCAAATGAGCCTTCAACCCAAAATACTTTATATTCTAAATTGTTCTCTTTCAAAACATTTTTCGCTCCTTTAACTAAATTCTTTGTAACGACAATATTAAATTTGGAAGCAACAATAGCAATCATATTATACCTATTTTTTTTGCAAGAGTGCTATAAGCTTCTATAAGGTTACCTTTATTAAATCTAAAAACATCCTTATCATAGCTAAGTCCATTTTCATCCCAAATTCTAAAGACATCAGGGGAGATCTCATCAGCTAATAATAATTTATCTCCAAATTTTCCAAATTCAAACTTAATATCCACAAGTCTTAGATTAAAGCTTTCAAAAAATTCTTTTAAAACTAAATTTGCTTTAATTGATAAGTCTTTTATGATTTTTATTTCCTTTTCATTTGCCAATTTCAAGAGTTTTATATGTTCCTCGCAAATAAGTGGGTCGTTTAGTTTATCTTCCTTATAAAAAAATTCTATTAGAGGAATATCAAATACAAAACCTTCCTTTATACGCAATCTTTTAACAATAGAACCTGTTGAAATATTCCTAACAACAACCTCTAATTTAATAATTTCCAATTTTTTACAAATTAGTTTATTATCATCTAATACTTTTATAAAGTGATTTTCTATGCCTTTCTCTTTTAATAAATTAAAGAAATATTCGGAAAATTTTGCATTTAATTTACCCTTCCCTTCAAATATTTCAATTTTTTGGGCATTAAATGCAGTTACAC
Organism: Caldifarciminota bacterium; assembly: GCA_039803045.1. GTDB lineage: Bacteria > Hydrothermota > Hydrothermia > LBFQ01 > DSFT01 > DSFT01. Next base: position 17,438 of record JBDRXT010000012.1, on the reverse strand, counting down.
TGTCTTTGAACTCCAAAATTACCTCATCATCAGAAATTTTATAAACTTTCTTAGTTTTGCCTTCATAAATCAAATTCACGAAGAAAATTTTAAAGGTTACTAATCTTTTGATTTTAGTATATCATTTAAGATTTTTATAATCTCTTCATCTGAGTAGTGTTCTAATTTCTCTGCGACATTGTGACTTTTCAAATATGATTCCCATAATTCGTGCGCTATTATTAGCCTTTGGGCTAATTCTTTTCCTTTTGGAGTAAACTTTATTTTACCTTTATCTATCTCTATAATACCAAGTTTTACAAACTCGAATATTTTAATTCCCTTAATATTTTCAATGCTTAGACCATTTTCTGAAAGTTCGTATAATAATTTAATTTTATCTTGCCATTCAATTTGTTTCTTTCTTTTATAAGTTCTTATAATTCTTGTAATTATTCCATCTTTTGGTGATATGAACATCGTTATTATAAAGAAAATTGTTAAAATTATAACAATTGCAGGACCACTTGATACATTTAAATAATAAGAACTATAAAGCCCAAGAACAACCGAGATAATGCTAATAAAAGCTCCAAACTTTATTATATCTGAAATTCTCTTAAATATTAGATAACCAATAGCTCCTGGAATTATTAGAAGAGCTACAGCTAAAACTATTCCAACTGCTACTACAGCAGATACAACACTAATTGAAATGAGAATAATTAGGAAATATCTAAATAACTCATCAGGAAATCCGTATAACTTAAATAAAGTGTTATTAAATGTCCAAAGAACAAACCCTTTATATAAAGCCAAGATTGAGACAATTATAATAAAAGCAATAACTGAAACTAAAATAACATCACTATTTCTAATTGCAAGGACATTACCAAATAAAATATGGTATAAATCAATATCCTTTGTACGAATTATACTCATAATTGCTATGCCAAGAGCAAAAGCTCCACTTAAACCTATACCAAGTGCAGTATCACCTTTTACTTTTGTTTTATTTTCAATAAATCCTACAAATATTGCTGTTATTATAGCACTAGTAACCGCTCCAATAAAAAAAGGTATTTTTAAAATATATGCAATAGCAATACCAGGTAAAACTGCATGCGATATTGCATCACCAAGCAATGACCATCTCTTACTAATTAGAAATGGTGAAATAAATGAACTTGTAATAGCGATAATAATTGAAGTTAATAATGCTCTTAAAAAAAATTCATATTGAAGAGGTTCAATCATATTATAAGCTTTTCACTATAAAGATCAAGTATATTTTCACTGCTTAATACATCTTTAGGCTTACCTTTTGCTATAACTTTTCTATTTAAAAAAACAAGTTCGTCATATTTTTGAACTCTAGCAAGGTCATGATCAACTATAATAAGTGTTTTATTTTCCTTCTTTAATTCTTGAAAAATTTCAAAAAGTTTTCTTTCGGTTATAATATCTACACCTACAAAAGGTTCGTCGAGCAAGTACAATTGGGCGTCTTGACAAATTGCTCTTGCTATTAGTGCTCTTTGTTGTTGTCCTCCTGAAAGTTCAGAAATTTGTTTTTCTTTTAGTTCATATATATTCATTTTCTTTAGGGCGTTTATTGCAATTTCCCTATCAAACTTTGAAATTCTTCCCAAAATTCCAGTATGAACATATCTTCCTAATAAAACTAATTCAAATACAGTTATTGGATAGTCCCAGTCTATAATTTCTTTTTGTGGTATATATGCAACTTTTTCCTTTATTTCCCTAAATCTCTTGTTTTCAAAAAATACTATATCTCCTTCTTCATAGTTAACAAGTTCTAAAATTGATTTAAGTAATGTGCTTTTGCCAGCTCCATTAGGTCCGACTATACCATATATTTTCCCACTCTCAAATTCAAGATAAATATCAATCAAAATAGGATTTAGATCATAATACACTGTAAGATTGGATATTCTTAAGCTTATCATCACATTCCCCCTTATATTTATTTCCGGTTAAACCTTCATAAATAGCAATTATGTTATGTATTTGCATTTTGATATAAGTTTCTGCATTTGATCCTTCCTTTCCAATCGAATCTCCATATAATTTATTACCAATTCTCACTCCAGTTTCTTTTGCAATGCTTTCCATAATCTTAGGATTAACAGTCATTTCAATAAAAACTGCTTTTGCATTTTTCTCCTTAATCAGATTTATTAAATTCTTAATTTCTTTTGCAGAGGGTTCATCTTCAGTTGATATACCCCATATGCTTCCAACAAATTCGAACCCATACCTTCTTGAAAAATAACTATAAGCATCATGCGTAGTAATAAGTTTTCTATCTTCAGGAGGAATTTTCTTTACGACGCATTTAATGAACTCATCAAGTTTTTTTAATTCATTTATGTAGTTTTCGTAATTTTTTTCGTAAATTTCTTTCCCTTCTGGTTCAATTTTTATAAATAAGTCTTTAATGTTTTTTACATATTCCATAGCATATATCACATCCATCCATAAGTGAGGATCCATATTTTCAGGTTTTAAATTAAATGAAACTTCAAAATATATTGTTTCTTTCCTTTTGTTTGAAATTAGTTTAGAAAGCCAATTTTCTAAGTTAAGTCCATTCGAAATTATCACATCCGCTTTTATAATTCTTATAACATCAGAAGGTATAGGCTCATACTTATGAGGATCACCTCCAACAGGAACTAAACTTTCTACACAAACTCTATTTTTACCAATTTCTTTTGCAAAATCGTATAATATTGTAATTGTTGTCAGAACTCTGAACTTACAATCTTTAGGATGATAAAATAATATTCCTTCGTAAGGATTTATACATCCAGCTAAAATAAATACCCAAAAAAATCTATTAGACATTCCGAAAATTTTAAAGTAAAAGACCCAAAATTGTTTTAGAATTAAAATTATCAAACTTGAGAAAGTTAATTTTTATTGTTTTGATATCTTGTACTTATTCCTTAGTGGGGTTTTTCCCGAGAGAATATAGGGATATTTCTTTAATGGAAATTGAGAATAAAACGGATTATTTACAACTTACAAGTATCTCAAAAGTAGCTTTTGAAAATTTCGTGTTAAATGAACCAAGATTAAACTTAAGGAGTAAAGGAAATGCGAATGTTCTTGTGAAGATTTATATAAATAGTTATTCTAGAGAACCTGAAAAGTATGACCAAAATGGAAATATCATATCTTATAAATATGGGGTTTATATTGATGTGGAATATCTAAAAAAGGATAGCATTGTAATTTTTGAAAAAAGAGGTTATAGTGGTTTTTATGTTCAACCTGCTTTGAATAGTCCTGATGATGGTTATAAAAATGCGATAATTGATGCACTAAGTAAATCATTTTCAGATTATTTTAATACATTGAGTAAGGATTAATGTTTGTAAAAATAAAAAAATTAAACTACAAAGGTGAGGGTATAGGATATAGTTCAAAGGGTGTTTTCAAATTAAGGCATGTTTTGCCAGGTGAAGTTGTAAATGTTGAAACAAATGAAATTAAACAGCATTCTAAATTTAGAATTTTACCAGTTTGTAAATATTATTATAATTGCAATGGTTGCAATTTGCAAATTTCAAGTTATGAATACCAAATTCAGCTAAAATTTAAGTTTTTGACTTCAATATTTAGAAAGTTAAATGTAAATCCTTACATATGCGAATTTGAGCTATCAGAACCATTAAACTATTTAAATGCTTACAGAAGAAGCTATTATAATATAAGCGTTGACTTGTGTCCTTTGCTTTATGAGCAAATAAATGAAATTTTGAAAATCTTTCCAAATAGTTTATATATAAGAGGCTCAAAGAAGCTTAATGGCTTTATAGTTTATGTGGAATATGAGAGAGGATTAGATAGGAGTTACTTCTTAGATATTTACAATTCTTCTGATATAATTTCAGGTATTATTTTGAAAAAGGGGAGAAGTTTTAAGGTTATTGCTGGGGATTTTTCATATAAAGAAAAAATTTTTAATAAGACAATAAGGATAAGTTTATTCTCTGACTTTGATGAGAATGTTTATATCTTTGAAAAAAAGGTTGAATTTTTAAAAAACTCTATTAGAGAGAATGGCTTTAAAAAAGCTTTGTTAATTAGGTCAGAATATTATCCTGCTTTCCTTTTTGAGGATTTAGAACATATCATTGCGATTGAGAGAAATGGATATAATTTTAGGGATTTGAGCGAATTAGTAAGATTGTACGATATTTTCAATTGTGAAATTATATCGGTAAAGCCATCAAATGTGATAGAAACAATTAGCAATCTGGATTTAATTATTCTAAACAAGCCTCTTATCAAGCATATAAAAAGTATAAAAGATAAGAGATTTAAAAGTGTTATTGTAATCTTGGATGATTTGAAAAAGATTTCCCCTTTGATAAAGCATATGGATAAAGTTGGGTATAAACTTTATATTGTTAAACCTTTTGATAGTTATCCTCAAATTTTCAAGTTTGACACAATTTTGTTTTTTAAATAAGTTAGAAGAAGCTTTAAAATTATGAGGTTTTTAAAATATGATAAGAGTTGAGATTGTTAAGGGTGATATAACTGAAGAAAAAGTTGACGCTATTGTAAATGCTGCAAATGAGTATTTAAAGCATGGTGGAGGAGTGGCAGGTGCTATTGTTAGAAAGGGGGGTAGTATTATTCAAGAAGAAAGTGATAAAATTGGTTATTGTTCTCCTGGTAATGCTGTAATTACATCTGCGGGTAATTTGAAAGCAAAATATGTAATTCATGCAGTAGGACCAATTTGGAAGGGTGGAAATTTTAACGAAGATAAAATTTTATACAATGCTGTTAAGAATTCTTTAATTTTAGCTCATAAATATAGCTTAAGAAGTATTAGTTTACCTGCTATTAGTACAGGTATTTTTGGATTTCCAAAAGAAAGAGCGAGCAAAATAATTTTAAACTCAATTTTTGATTTTATAAAGGAATTTGAAGGAAGAACTAGCATTGAAATAATTAGAATTTGTTTATTTGATGATGAAACGTATAACGTGTTTCTGAAAGTTTATGAAAGTTTTGGCATTTGAAACATCATGTGATGAAACATCAGTAGCAGTTGTAGATGATTTTGATGTGATTATAAATTTTACAAGACAACAACTTGTTCATAGTGAGTTTGGTGGAGTTGTCCCAGAACTTGCAGCAAGAGAACATGTCAAGTATATTTATCCTTTAACTAAAAGTTTAATTGAAAAAGTTAATTTAAATGATATTGAAGGTATTGCATTTACTTATGGTCCAGGTTTAGCAAGCTCTCTTTTGATAGGTATTACATTTGGAAAAACAATTGCTCAAGCTCTTGAAAAACCGTTTATTGGTATAAATCATCTCGAGGGCCACATATTTTCCATTTTCATAAATCATAGAAATTTAGAATTTCCTTTTTTATGCTTGATTGTTTCTGGTGGTCATACTGAACTTGTTCTAGTTGAAAAATTTTTAAAGTATAAACTAATTGGTCAAACATTAGATGATGCAGCAGGTGAAGCATTTGATAAGGGTGCAAAAATGCTAAATCTTGGTTATCCTGGTGGTCCTATTATAGATAAATTATCAAGAAATGGAGATAAGAATTTTGTGAAATTTACAAAACCAAAAATAAAATACGGTAAATATAATTTTTCATTTAGCGGCTTAAAAACTGCTCTAAAATTATATTTAGAAAGCAAAAGTAAAAGCTTCATAGAAGAACATTTATCAGATATTTGTGCAAGTTATCAAGAGAACATAATTGATATATTATTAGATGGGACATTAAAAGCTATGGAAGATTTTAAGATTGATAAAGTTGCTGTTGTAGCTGGTGTTTCATTGAATACGAGATTAAGAGAAAAATTTAAAAATTGTATTAAAAATGTATATTTCCCATTACCTGAATTTTGTACAGATAATGCAGGTATGATAGGTGTAGCTGGAGCATATAGATTAAAGAACGGTTATAGAAGTTCTCTAAGTATTAGTGCTGAACCAACTTTAAAATTTTAATTATGAAGTTATTTCTTTTTGTTTGGATTCATTTTAAAACTGATGTTATAATGTCAGATGGAACAACGTTAAAGGCTTATGTTTGGCTTCCAGATGATACTACTAATAAAAAATTTTCTACACTTCTTGTAAGAACACCTTACGATACCCTTGGTCTTATAGACAGTTCTACAATTTCACAAATAATTAGCAATAATTTGGCTTACGTAGTAAATCCTTTGAGAGGTTATTGGGGAAGTGGAGGAATAAAAAGTCCATTTTTAAATGACGGTTGGGGTCCAAATCAAGATGGTAAAGAAGTAGCAATCTGGATTACAAACCAAAGTTGGTCTAATGATACAATTTGTACATTTGGTGGTTCTGCTCTTGGATTTGCTCAGTATTTTTTAGAGGGAACTGACTTTGATTTGACATGTGCTGTTCCTTCAGTTGCTGGATTTTCCTTATATCACGAAGTATTTTATGGTGGAGAATTTAGAAAATTTATTGTAGAAAATTGGTTACAAGCTGTAAATGCCACAATGTGGCTTGACACAATTGAAAAATATGCTGTTTATTCAGATAGTACACCTTGGTCTTGGATAAATGGATACTTAAGGTATAATTATTTTAATTCTCCAATGCTACACATTACGGGCTGGTTTGATGCATTTACAGAAGGTGCAATATCTGCATTTAAATACATTAGACAATATGGTGGTCCAAGAGCAAGAAACTATCAATATATTGTAATAGGTCCTTGGATGCACAAAATAAATAGAGATACTGTTGGGGATTTAATATTTCCAGAAAATTCAAAAATTGATTTAAGTTTATATCATTTTTATTGGTTTTTGTATTGGATGAAGGGTATTGGTGATTGGGATAATGTAAAGCGTGTGAAGTTTTACTTAATGGGAGATTTAACAATAAGCGATACAAATAAGTGGAATAGATGGATTGAAGCAGACGATTTTCCCCCAGAAGGTACATATTATCAAAACTGGTTCTTAATAAAAGATTCAATAAAATTAACAATGCCTTATTATCTAAAGGATAGTTCTTATTATTATTACAATCCAGCTGACCCTGTTCCTACAATTGGTGGTTTTGACTTTTTTGGGTTATATAATCCAGATAGCATTTTATTTGGACCAAGAAATCTAAATCCAATAAATAACAGAAATGATGTTTTAATATTCACTTCTGATTTATTAAGTCAACCCTTAGCAGTTATTGGACAACCTATTTTGAACTTGTTTGCTAGTTCAAATAGATATGATACTGATTTTATAGTGATGTTAGCGGATGTTTATCCAGATGGTAAAGCCATATTAGTAAGTGAGGGGGTAATAAAAGCAAGACATAGAAATGGTGTAGATAGGGAAGAATTATTGAATCCTGGAGAAATTTATCAATTTAATATAAAGTTGAGAAATACTGCTTATGTTTTTAACCAAGGACATAGAATTAGAATTTATATTACCTCATCAAAATACCCATCTTATGAACCTAATCCTAATAACGGGGGACCATTTAAAAGAAATGACCCAAATAAATTAGTTGCTTTAAATAAAGTTTTTACAGGTCAAATTTATCCATCTAATATCTTACTTCCTGTTAATAATTCAATAATTGGTGTTAGGGAAATTGCAAGCAATATAAAATCTAAATCTTGTTCTATTAAAAACAAAAAAGCAATATGTGAGGACTATATACCCGATTATGTTTTTGATATTAATGGAAGATTAGTTTTAAATCAAAACCTAAAAGAGGGGGTATATTTTGTGAAACTAAACAAAACTTTATTTAAGGTTGTAGTTTATAATATGCGTTAAAATTTTCTGAGCAAAGGAGGGGATATGAAAATAACATATCTTGGACATGCTGCAGTAAAAGTTGAAATTGCAAATAAAACAATATATATAGATCCTTTTCTTTCTGGTAATCCGAAAGCACCTATAACTGCTGATGAAGTTATATCTGCTGATATTGTAATAGTAACTCATGATCATGGAGATCATCTTGGAGATGCTTTTTATATCGCTAAAAAAACAAATGCCTGGTTAGTTTCTCAATATGAAATTACAGTTTTAGCAAATGAAAATGGAATTGAAAAAGTTGAACCTATGAACATAGGTGGACCTATTAGTGTCGAGGGAATAAAAATCGCTCTAACACCTGCTTGGCACACATCTAACAAGGGAGATCCTACAGGAGTAATTATTCAAGCTATGGGCAAAACATTATACCATGCAGGGGATACTGGTCTATTCTCAGATATGAAATTAATTGGAGAATTGTATAAACCAGACATAGCTTTATTGCCTATTGGTGGAAGATTTACTATGGATGTATATCAAGCTTCAAAAGCAGTTGAGTTCATAAGGCCCAAATACGTAATTCCTATACATTATAATACTTTTGATTTAATCAAGGCTGATCCAGAGGTATTTAAGAGGCTCGTAGGTAATATTTCAAGTGTTGTTATATTAGAACCTGGAGAAACTTTCAATTATTAAGCTTTGGATTTCATATTAAAAAATTTGGAAAAAATAAAAGAATTAGTTTATTTTGCTTGTGAAAGTGTAAATAGAGACGTTAGTGAAGTAAAAATTTTGCCAATAACAAAAAATGTTAATATTCAAAAAATTAAATTTTTATACGATTATAATTTTAAAGAGTTTGGTGAAAATAGAGTAAAAGAAGCTCAAGAAAAATATATTCATTTACCAAGGGATATAAAGTGGCATTTAATTGGGCATTTACAAACGAATAAAGTTAAAAAAGCATTAGAAATATTTAAGGTTATTCAAAGCATTGATAGGTTTGAAATTATTGATGAAATTGAAAAGAAAGGAATTGATATAGAAGTATTTTTGGAATTTAATTGTTCTAAAGAACTTCAAAAACATGGTTTTAAGATTGAAGAGTGGGAATTAGCTTTTGAAAGAGTTTTAAATTCAAAACATTTAAAACTTATTGGACTTATGACACTTGGACCTTATCCTGTTGAGGAAATTAAGAGTAGAAAAGCTTTTGAAAGCTTGAGAGTAATTAGAGATAAAGCAATTGAAAAGTTTAATTTAAAAAACTTAAAATTATCTATGGGTATGAGTGAGGATTTCGTTTATGCTATAATGGAAGGTGCAGATATTATAAGATTAGGGAGGGCAATTTTTGAAGAAAATTTTAATTTTAAATAGGAGGGATATTTTAAATCCACTTAGTGGTGGTGCGGAAAAATACACTTTCGAAATAGCGAAAGCACTATTAGAAAAAAATTTTGAAGTTCATTGGTTTTCTTCTAAATTTAAAGGTTCAAAAGATGAAGAATTTTATAATGGTATTAAAATTATTAGAAAGGGAAACGAACTTTTTACTCATTTTTGGGGTTTCATATATGCTTTGAAAAATCGCAAAAATTATTATCTCATAATTGATGAATTTAATGGTATAGGCTTTTTTACATTTTTCTTAAAAAATTCTATCCTTTTAGTTCATCAGTTATATCAAGAATTTTGGACATGTGAAATGGGAAAACTATTTTTCTTTATGAAGTACATTGAAAAGGTTCTTTTATCTCTATATCGTAAAAAATTTACCATTACTGTTTCAAATTCAACTTTTCAAGATTTGAAAATGCTCAAATTCGAAAATGTTCATATTGTGGAAAATGGAATAGATCAAATAAACTATAGTTGTGAGAAAGAAAATAGTTTAAATCTCTGTTTTCTTGGAAGACTTAGAAAGACGAAAAATCCAGAAGAAGCAATAGAAATATTTCTAAAAGTGAAAAATTTTATAAAAGATGCGAAAATGTTAGTTATTGGTAGTGGTCCACTTGAAACTTATTTAAAAAACAATTATAAAAATGAGAGAGATTTAAAATTTCTTGGATATTTGAATGAAGAGGAAAAGTTTAAAAACTTGTGTAAAAGTCACTTTTTGATAGTCCCAAGTATTAGAGAGGGTTGGGGTATTGTTGTAATTGAAGCAAATTCAGTTGGCGTTCCTGTAATAGGTTATGATGTTCCAGGACTTAGGGATTCTATAAAAAATGGATTAAATGGATTTCTTGTAAAAGATTTAAAAAGTGCAGTTGATAAAATTATAGAAGTTTGGAATAATAAAGAACTTTATTATAAACTTTGCGAAAGTTCAAAAAACTACGCAAGAAACTATTCTTGGGAAATAACTCGCAAAAAGTTTTTAAAAGTAATAAGTGAAAACTTTAATGCTTTATAATTTTCGGAAAACAGGAGTTTGCTATATGGAAAGAGGAAAAGTGAGGTATGTTATAAATATTTATGATATTAAAAATTCAAAATCTTTTGTAATAAAACTAAGTAGGTTTTCTCTTGGTATTGTTCTTGGCTTTTTGTCTAGCATAGTCTTTTCAATTCTCATTAGTATTTTTTCTACTATCAAACTTACATTTACATACATTGAAAATTTCACTCTTAAACGACAAAATCAAAGACTCAAAAGTTATATTTCAAAAATTGAAGAAGAGATAAAGACAATAAAATCAAATTTGGATACTGTTTTTCATATAACAAACAATGTTAGAATTCTGGCTGGATTAAATCCTATTTCAAGTGATGTAAGATATTTCGGTATAGGTGGTTATATTAAAAAAAGTGATGATAGTTTGAGTTTTGAGGTTGATAACTTAAAAAGATTGTTAAAATTCGAATTAAGTGAGGTTCAAAAAATTTCTAAAATGATAGAAGAAAAGAAAGAGGAGCTTGAAAGAATGCCTTCTATTATTCCTACACCAGGTATAATTGTTTCAAATTTCGGTTATAGAAATGACCCTTTTACTGGCGAATATAAAATGCATGAAGGTATAGACATATTTGCACCTATAGGAACACCGGTTTATTCAACTGCAAAGGGTGTTGTTATATTTTCTGGATATAAGGAAGGTTATGGTTTAACTGTTGAGATCTTTCATAAGAATGGAATTATTACAAGATATGCTCATCTTTCAAGAAGTCTTGTTAGGGTTGGTCAAGAAGTGAAAAGGGGTGAAATTATCGGAAAGGTTGGCTCAACTGGAAGATCTACAGGACCTCATTTACATTATGAAGTTATAGTAAATGGTGTTCCAAGAGATCCTATTAATTATATTATTCTTTCGGAGGTCGTTTATGATTAGCTTTTTGTTTCTACTATCAGAGGGAAATATACAAAAGCACGTATATTTTTTGTCAAACGATTACCTAGAAGGTAGACTTTGTGGTTATAATCAAATGGCAAGGGATTATATTAAATATTACTTAAGAAAATACGGTTATGAAGTTATTACACAGGATTTTGATGTGGATGGTAAAATAAAAGTTGATACTTTTTATATTAATGTAAATATTCCTGCAAAACCTTTATATTTCTCGAGTAGTGGATATGCAAAATTTAATGAAATATCTATAGTTGATGGAGATAGTTTTGATGAAATGGGACTTATACATAAAGCAATTGATGAGAGAAATAAGAAAAAGAAAGCAGTTATATTTTTATTATCAAAACCTATACAAAAGAGTTATTTTAAAAGTGACATAAACATTATCGCTCTTCAACTTCCAAAAGAGTATAAGGACAGTCTAAAAAATAAGAAGCTTGAAATATATCTTAAAATATCAAAAGAGAAAGTGAAAGGTGAAAATATATTTGCTATTAAAAAGGGAAAGGGTTTGAAATACATTATAATAGGAGCACATTATGATCACTTGGGTTATGGTGATATTTCATCCTTAGATACAATTTATGATGTTCACAATGGTGCGGATGATAACGCTAGTGGTGTTGCTGGTGTTTTAGAGCTTGCAAATCATTATAAGGATAAGCAATTAAGTGATAATTTAGTTTTCGCTTTTTGGGATTGTGAAGAAATAGGAACAGTTGGTTCTGAGTATTATGTTTCTAATCCATTATTTCCACTTGAAAACACGAAAATTTATATAAACTTCGATATGATTGGAAAACTTAAAGATAGTACTCTAACTATAATTGGTTCAAAAAGTGCTATTGAATTAGAAGAAATTCTAAAAACAAATAATGAATTTTTAAATTTGAAGCTTACAAATAGCGGTTTTGGAGCAAGTGATCAAAATGCTTTTTATAATGCGAAAATACCAGTTTTGCACTTCTTTACCGGTGTTCATGAAGATTATCATAAGACTACTGATGATCCAGAGTTTTTAAACTATAAAGGAATAATTCAGATTTTAGATTATGTTATAAGGGTTATTGATAATATTTCAAAGACAGAGCTATTGACCTACAATGAAATAAAACAAGAAAGAAGTTTTACTTCATCAAATAGAGTGAGACTTGGAATTATACCTGATTATAGTTATGAGGGTATTGGGGTTAGAGTTGTTGGAATATCTAAGGGAACACCAGCTCAGAAGATTAATTTAAGAAACGGAGATATTATATTAAAGATTGGAAGCTATGAAATAAGAAACATTTATGATCTTACATATGCTCTTTCTAAGTTCAAGAAAGGTCAAAAAACAAGTATTGAATTTAAGAGAGAAGAGAAATTATTAAAAACAAGTATAGTGTTTTAATGTGAAAGTTAATTCAAGGTTTTTAGGAAGTATTTTGTCAAAGTGGGTTTATATAAAAGAGCAGTTTTCAGATGTTGAAACGTATGAAAATATTGATCCTCAAATTGTTCTAAATGAATGGAAAGATTATGATTTTAAGAATAATAAAAATTTTAAAGTTGTTGTTGGTGATGGATCTTATAATACGATTGAATATGTAGATAAATATGTAATTCTTTGTGCAGGTTTAGGTATGTTTTTTGATGTTAATTACAATAGGGATGAAGAGTATTGTTCCTTTGTTCTAGTTATACCTTTTGATGTTATTGTGAGAAATTTTCTTGATGATTTAGCTTCTCTTATTATGGCAACATTGGAATTAAAGTCAATATACTTAATTTCAAAAAAGAAAGAACCAGATATTGTAATTTTGGATGGAAGTATTAGGAATTTTATAATTCGCTTTGGTCCAAGTCATAGTAGAGATATTGGTCAAAATTGGTTTTATAAAGGAAATGTAGATGAGAAAGTTCTTCAAGATCTTTATTATGAAAATAAGGATACAATATTTAGTTTTGACTTATGGTCTTATGAAGTTACAAGGTCAAGCATAAAAGGTAATGATAAATTTACATATTTTTCACATCTTCTATATTATGAGTATCTTAAAGTACTTGATGAGCTTTTGAAAAATTTCAAAGTTATAAGTATTTCAAAATCATTTTCTCCAACATATGAGGGTAAAATTCTTCACCTTATAAATGCTCCTGATATTATCATTTTTAATAATTATACTCGAAATGTCGGATACAGTAAAGTTGGTAATTATTTAAGAGATAATTATTACATAAAGTGGAAATTACCAGAACCATTTAGGCACTTAGAGAAAAAGGAAATAAAATTCTTTTATGCAAGATTTGAAAAAGATCATAGAGTTTATAAAGTTGAGTTCACAAGCGATCTAAGCCAAGAACAAATTCTTGATATTTTGCATCCTTTTATTATTTCAGGTTATCCTTATATTTTGAAAATTGTTCATAATGAGGTTTTAATAAGTGATAAAGACGCAAATATTTTTGAAGATTATGTAAAAAACGAAATTGGTAGGGAATTGGGTATTAAACTTAGAAGTGAGCTTTAAAATTTTGAAACATGCTTTGGTTAATATCTTTATTTCCTAAAGTAACTTCGAGTTATGGAAAGGAAGTTGATAATCTCTTTTGGATTATATTTTGGATTGCCATTTTTTTCTTTCTTTTAATCCAAATACTCATGATATATTTTGTAATCAGATATAGAAATAGGAAAGAGAATGAAGTTTCAAATATAGAAGGCAATACTTTCCTTGAAATTGTTTGGACAGTAATACCTACAATTATTCTAATTGTTATATTTTTTTATGGGGTTTATGTATTTGATAACTTCCAAAGGAGGCCACCTGCTAATGCTATGGAGATAAAAGTTATAGGCCATCAGTGGTGGTGGGAATTTCAATATCCAAATGGTTATACTATAAGGGATACATTAATTGTTCCTGTAAATAAACCAATAAAGCTTATTATGACTTCTCAAGATGTAATACATTCATTTTTTGTAAGAAATTTTAGAATTAAAGAGGATCTTGTTCCAGGAAGGTATACTTGGACGTGGTTTAAAGTAGAAGAGCCTGGTATTTACGATATTCAATGTGCAGAATATTGTGGATCAAAGCATTCTTTAATGATAGGTTACGTTAAAGCTATTGATATTAAAGATTTTGAAAATTGGATTGCAAGTGTTTCAAGAGAAATGGATTTATCAAGTCTTTCACCAATTGAAAGAGGTAAAAGAATTGTTCAATTAAAAGGTTGCACTAGTTGTCATTCAGTAGATGGAACAGCTTTAGTTGGTCCTACTTTCAAGGAATTGTATAATCATGAAGTAGTTGTAATTGAGGGAGGAAAGGAGAAGAAAATAATAGCAGACGAAAATTACTTGAGAGAAAGTATTTTAAATCCGAATGCAAAAATTGTAAAAGGATTTCAAGGAATAATGCCTTCATATCAGGGTCAACTGAACGAAGATGATATTTTGGCAATTATAGAGTATATTAAATCTTTAAAATAGGAGGTAATTTTATGCTTAGCAAGCTTCTTAGTCACGAGCCTAGACCTGGAATTTTGGGTTGGTTATTTTCAACAGATCATAAGAGAATAGCCCTTCTCTACCTTTGGACAATTATGTTCTTCTTTATTCTTGGTGGAGTATTTGCACTTCTTGTGAGAACCGAATTATTCCTTCCAGGAAAAACCATTTTTGATTCAGATACTTATAATAGGATATTTACTCTTCATGGTACAACGATGGTGTTTTTAGTAATTGTTCCACTAATACCAGCAGTATTGGGTAACTATTTTATTCCTCTTATGATAGGAGCTAGAGATGTAGCATTTCCAAAACTTAATCTTTTATCATATTGGGTATATTTAATTGGAGCTATTGTTGTTTTATCCTCACTTGTTTTTGGTGCTATTGAAACAGGATGGACATTTTACACTCCATATAGCATAAGAACTGGAGGAGGAGTCTTATTAGCTTTACTTGGAGTTTTCATACTTGGTTTTTCATCAATTTTGACAGGACTTAATTTTGTTGTTACAATTCATAGATTAAGAGCCCCAGGACTAAGTTGGGGTAAATTACCACTTTTTGTATGGGCACTTTATGCAACTTCACTTATGAATATTATTGCAACTCCAGTAATAGGTATAACATTATTACTTTTGATACTTGAAAGATTATTTGGGATTGGATTTTTCGATCCTACGAAAGGGGGTGATCCAATTTTATTTCAACATTTCTTTTGGTTCTATTCCCATCCAGTAGTTTACATTATGATACTTCCTGGAATGGGTATCATTTCAGAGATAATATCTGTTCATTCAAGAAAGAAAATATTTGGATATTGGGCTATGGCTATAGCAATATTTTCAATAGCATTTATTGGATTTATTGTATGGGCACATCATATGTTTGTTAGTGGTATGTCGGATGTTGCTAGATGGGTATTTTCATTCCTGACATTCTTTGTAGCAGTTCCTACTGGGGTAAAAGTATTTAATTGGGTTGCTACATTATATGGTGGTTCAATTAGATTAAGAACACCCATGTTGTATGCTTTATTATTTATATTTTTATTTACAGTAGGAGGACTTACAGGACTTTGGCTTGCTACAATAGCAACAGATGTTTATTTGCATGATACGTATTTTGTAGTAGCACATTTCCATTATACCATGGTTGGAGGAGCAATAGCTGCTTTCTTTGGTGGATTATATCATTGGTTTCCAAAAATTACCGGTAGAATGTATAGTGAGTTTTGGGGAAGGATTGGAGTTATACTTGGATTTTTAGGCTTTAACATAACTTTCTTTTCACAATTTATATTAGGTATTCAGGGTATGCCAAGAAGATATTGGGATTATCTTCCAGAGTTTACATTATTAAATCAAATCTCAACAATTGGATCTTACGTTTTAGCTATTGGTATTTTTATATCATTTTTAACACTATTAATTGCTTGGAAGAGAGGTCAAAAAGCAGGTGATAATCCTTGGAATGCTGCAACGTTAGAGTGGCAGACTACATCTCCACCACCATACTATAACTTTAAGGAAATTCCACATGTGGAACATGGACCTTATGAATTTGAAGTTTTAAAGAAGGGAGGATAAAATGAAAAATTTGGAACACGAGCATATAGAACTTACTCATAGAGATGATTTTGGAGCAAAATTGGGAATGTGGTTATTCTTAGCTACCGAGTTACTCTTATTTGCAGTACTCTTTACTCTATATTTTGTTTTCAGAGGTTTATACTTATCATACTTTCATGAAGGTCAAAAGGAATTGCAACCCGTTATTGGTTTGATAAATAGTATAGTTCTCTTTGTTGGGGGACTTACTTCAATTCTGGCAATAGCTGCAGTTAGAAGAAATAATAAATCTCACTTGATTTTGTTTTTATTAATTACTATATTATCTGGTTTTCTGTTTTTAATTATAAAAGCTTATGAGTATAGTTTGAAAATTCAGCACGGATTATTTTTTAATATGGAACATTTTAATACACTTGCAAATGGTTTAAAAGTCTTTTTCTCTTTATATTTTGTAATGACAGGAATCCACGCTATTCACGTTTTGATAGGTGTAACGATATTTTTATTCATATTGTATTTTGCCCTGAAAAATAACTATAATTCTGAAAATTTTATCCAAGTTGAAATAGCTGGTTTGTACTGGTGTCTTGTTGATTTGATTTGGATGTATTTATTTCCTCTTTTATATCTTGTTAAGTAGTGAGATTCTCTAACCCTTTTTATTTGTTACTAATTTTCATATTTTCAATAACAACTCTCAACATTTTAAAAATTTCAATAAACTACAATAATTATAAAGAGATAATGTTAAATCAAATGGAGCAAAATTTGGAGGAAATTAAAGAGAATTTGAAAAAGCAAGAACTAACTATCGAGGAAAGAGAAAAAAGATTGGAAAATTATAGAAAAATTTATTTAATGTCCGTTTCATTGCCAGTTATTATTCTTTCAAATATAGCATTTGGAATATTTTTACTACCTATTATTTTAGTTGTGCAAGCATTTGCTTTTAGTTTCTTGTTTTTAATATTTCCAAATTCACATATTGGTTACAACTTTAAGAAATTTTTTTTAGTTTTGATTTATTCTAAATCATTAATTGTTTTAGGTGCTTTCTTATCACTCATCTTTTCAGTAATTTACCAAGATCCAACATTTTCGTTTAATCTTTCAAATATTATTCCATATGAACTCGTCTCAAAAAACATTTATCTCAAAGTTTTGAGAAATACGCTTTATCATATTGAACCTTTTTCTATTT
>JBDRXT010000011.1:0-19813 GCA_039803045.1 Caldifarciminota bacterium | reverse complement strand
AAGAAACACAATCTCAAAATGTACCGAGGAAAAGATTTGAACTTATTACACCAAGTGAAATTATAAATTTTCAGTATGGCTGTAAATGTTTGGAATACAAGATAAGTAAAGATAAAGAAGAGGATAAAGGTATTTATTACTACGATACGTTAAATCAGGAATATGTTCCAGGAAATCCATATTGTATAAAACAGAAAAAAGAAATTAAAGATGTTGGAGGGATAAAACAATTAGTATGCGTTGAGTATGATTGGGAAGGTTCAATCAGACCAAACGCTATGTATTATGTATTATCGACGATTTGGGATACTGCTTCACCTAAAACGAAAGAAAAACTTGGTCCTCTTTTAAGGCAATTTGCTAAGGAGATGTCAATTGGATTTATATATGCTTCAGCTATTGTAGAAATGCCTACAAAAAAAGACATAGCAGGTAAAAAAGCGACATTTTATAAGGTCCAAAATAGAGATATTAGACTATTTCTATGGAACAACATTATATTAGGAAGTGAAGTTATAAGTGAAACAGGTAAAAAGATAATAGTTGAAGCACTAAAAGTAGACGAAAATCCAAGAATTACAGATGAAACATTTAAAATACCTCCAGATTTTCCGCCACCTGTAAAATACGATACATTATCATTTATATTCAAGAAGGAGAGAAATTTAGCAGAACAGCTAGTAAACATATATCTTTCTGAAAAAATGAGTACAAAGTAGAAATTGAATATTTCAATATTGAGGTTGCTTTTTAAAAATTACAAATTATTTGCTATAAATTTATTTGTTTTCCTAAGTATTGCAGTTTTTCTGACAATTTTACAAAAAACTTATAAGACTTATATTTCTGAAATAAAGATATTTAGTGAACCAATTCAAACAGAAAGTAAAAATCTTTTACCTTACTTATATAACTATTCTTCTGATGATCAAAACAACTATGTAATAATAGCTGACATCATGAGCAGGGATTTAATAGAGGCTTTTATAAGAAAGTACAATTACAATTTCAAGATTATTTCAAAAGAACCAAAGAATATGGAAATTTATGAAATTGTAATTAATAAACCTCTTAAAGAAAATGAAGTTTATAAAGTTCAAACAAACACTATTGGTGAAATACAAATCAAAAGTAGTGTTAATGGAAGTGTGGAATTAATTGGTTTAAATTTATATGATGCATTCGAAAACTTCTTAAGAAATTTAAACATTAGAACTTATACGTTAGATGAGATGATTGGTAATAAAAAGCAAAGTAATGTACTAGGATTTGGCGAACCCAGATTTAAGATTATTTCAATATCCTTATATTCATCTGAACCATTTATAAACAACGTTGCGAGAAAATTCAAAGATTATATTATTGAATACAATTTGAACAAGAAAATTGCGCGCTTTAAGAATAGCAAAGAATTTATAAGCAAACAAATCGAAAATTACTTAGCAGAGTTAGATAATTTAAATTACAAAATAAAAACAACTCAAATAGAAAATAATGTTTTCTTAGATGAAAAAAATCCATTTTTAAATGAGCTCTTAGATATCAAGAAGAAACAAACATCGCTATTATTTGAAATTCAATCACTAAACGATTGGTTAAAGAATTCAAAAGATGAAAACGAGATTGTTACATCTGATCCTTTTATTCAAAATGCTATTAAAGATATAATATTATTTAAGGATACTTTAAATCTTTTGCTTGTGAGATATGGAAGCAACAGTAGTGAATATTTGGCACTTTACAATGCATATCAAAAGCTAAGGGATAACCTTAATCAAAAAATATCTGAAAGAATTAAAAATTTACAATCCCAGTTAGAGTTGTTAAGAAAAAGCGAAGAAAAATTAAGAAACGAAATTAATACTAAATTTGAGATAGAAAAAGAAGCTATTAGCGTTTTATCGAGGAAAAAAGCAATTGAAGATATTATAACATTATTGTTTCAGAGAATGGAAGAAATAAAAATTCAAGAATCGGAAATAATTCCAGATTTTAAAATATTGGAATTTACAGAAAAACCCTATATTAGTGTAAAAGGTAGAAATTGGTTAAGAAATATAACTTTTGCTGTTTTGTTCTCTTTATTTCTATCTACTATGCTTATACTTATAAGTGAGTATACTTCAACAAACATAAAGAATTTAGATGATATTGGATTAAGATTGAATATACAAAAAGCTTATTTGGTTCCTGAAATAGCAGATACAAGCTATATGCCAATTAATATATTAAGGGAAAGGGATTATAAGAAGATTTTGGAAGGTCATGTATATTTAGAAAGTTTTAGAATAATTGCTTTAGAAAACGATTTACATAACATTAATTGCTTATTTGGAATTACAAGTTCTATTCAGGGTGAAGGCAAAAGTTTTATTTCTATAAATTTGGCAAGTGCAATAGCTATGATGAATAAAAGAGTTATTATTCTTGACTGCGACATAAGAAAGGGAGATGTTACGAAAATGATAGAAAGGGAACTAAAAGGATTATCTGATATTTATAATCTTGATAATTTTGAAAATATTATTCATCCATACCTTGAAAATTTATATATTGTTCCGAAAGGATTAACATTTATCGATCCTATTGCAATATTTTCAAGTAAATTATTTGATGAATTTTTAACATATTTGAAAAATCACTTTGATGTAATAATATTAGATTTGCCTCCTATATTAAGAGTTGCTGAAACTCACTTGATAATAGAGAAGTTAAAGTATTTATTATTTGTTATAAAGCTAAATTATTCACCCTTGAGTATTGTAAAAGATGCTATTTCAAAAATACCACCAGATAAGATAAAAGTTTATATTGCTAACGGATTTGATTTAAGTTCAAGTTATGGTTATAAGCAAAAATATTATTATAAGTTAAAATGAGAGTTCTTATATTAAGTGGTGGTTCAAATAGGGGAGCAATTCAAGTAGGAGCAATAAAAGCATTAGTCGAGGAAAATGTAAAGTTTGATTTAGTAATAGGAGTTTCGATAGGTGCATTAAATGGAGTATATTTTTCATATAAACCTAATTTAGAAGGAATTTCCGAGCTTGAAAAAATATGGTTAAATGTAAAGAAAGAAGATATATTTGGAAATGTTGGAATTTCCGCAATTATGAATTTGATTAGAAATAAGGAAAGTGTGTTTTCAAATGAGAAGTTCAAGAATTTTATATTAAAAGTTTCGCCTGTTAGAACATTTTCTGAACTGAAATTAAAATGCTATATAGTTGCTTTGGATATTTTAACAAATAAAGAGTATATTTTTGGAAAGAATATTCATGAAACTATTGTAGATGCTATATTATCATCAACAGCACTACCCCCTTATTTTCCACCATATCCTTATAAGGGAATGAAACTTGTAGATGGTGGTTTTTATAGCAATTTACCGTATAAAATAGCTATTGATGAGGGTGCTAAAGAAATTTGGGCACTACACATAAAAGGAAAACGTCAAGATTTTAAGAAACTAAAAATTTTAGGAATATTGAATGCTTCTATAGATTATTTACTAATTTCAAAAATTAAAGAGCAAGAAAATTTAGCATATTCTAAAAAAGTAAAAATACATTATATTCCCTTGGAGTGCCCATTTGAACTATCTATTTTTAATTTCTCTGAAACCAGAAAACTAATAGATTTAGGTTATGACATTGTAAAGAGTTATTTATCAAAGAGAAAGCCTCTTAGTTTCATAGATAAATTGAAATTTCTATTTTTAAGGCAAAATCTTGATTAAGCATTTTATTTTTTTGCTTGTTATCATATCTCCTATCATAAGAATTATTATTTTCAAATCTAATTCAAATCCTATTTTCAAGCATATTATTTGGAATATTTTCAAATGGAAAATAACTCTCCTAATTGTTCTTAATTATAAATTGCCTTTAAAAGTTACACTTGAGAGTTTGATTTATGGATTGACTATGTTTTTGATAAGTGTTTTATATTTTATCCTTTCAAGTTTTATTTTTAGATTTAGAATTTTTAAGGGTTTATCTGAAATTTATAATTTACCGCTAATTTTGAGAATTCTTGGAGGATTAAGCGCTGGAATAACAGAAGAAGTTATATATAGAAATTTTTTGGTTTTATTTTTGGATGAATTTTTCGGAAATTTATTAATATCTTGCTTCCTTTCATCTTTAATTTTTGGAATATTTCATATACCACTATGGGGATTTTTTTCTTCAATCCAGATTTTTATATGGTCAATTATGTTTTATATTTACTTTTTAGTAAAAGGAGAATTATTCGCTTTAATTGTTGCTCATAGTCTAAACGATATATTCTTCTTCCTTAAAACACCTATTACAAATAAGTTCTTTGTCAAAAAGCTTTAAACTATTTCTTGGAATTCTTCTTGAAATTTTCTTGTGATTTTCCTTGTGAATCTTTCCATCATCTGAGAATCCATAAATTTCATATATTTTACCAAACTTCGTTTCTTCATAAACTTCCTTTAATAACAATGCGTCTATTTCCATATACGGGCTTTCACTCACAACTAACCCTTCTACATCTAAATAAATTAAAACTTTTATAAAATCATAATAATTCATATCGCTTTCCTTTTCCCATAAATTTATATGTTTCTTTTCACCTTTCTCATTGTACAAAATTCCCGAATAATGAATATGAATATCTTTAATAAGTTTTTTTGGAAATTTCTCAAATAGTTCCAAAATTTCTTCATAATTATTATATTTTCCATTTTCTCTTGCATGCAAATGAGCAATATCAATACATGGTTTAACGTTTTCTATTTCCATAAGATCTATAACTTCTTCAATACTTCCATATTGTGAAGGTTTTCCCATAGTTTCTGGTCTAAGAATAATGTTTATTCCATTATCCTCTAACATCTTAACTAATTCCTTAATTCTTTCTTTTATTTTTTTATGTACAGTTATTGGATCTTGGGATTGATAATAACCAGGATGAAAAACAACGTTTCTTGCTCCAGCCAAATAACCCACTTTAGCCGAATCAAATATAAACTTATATGAATTTTCCAACTTAAATTTATCACTAGTTGCTAAGTTTATATAATATGGTGCATGAACAGAAATTGATAAACCATTAATACTCGAAATCTTATAAACTTCCTTTGCTTTTTCTTCTTTCATTTTTACACCTCTTACAAATTCCAATTCCATACCATCTAAATTTAAGTCTAATATTCTATAAAGTCCACTAATTACATCATTTTTTTTTGAACTAATTGGAATTCCGGCAACTAAAAATTTAATCATTTTGCCTTATAAAACACTCATAACAAAAATTTTCACTATTTTCAAAAACAACATCTTTTAATTGCTCAATAGATAAATATCTTAAACTATCTACATTTAAAAATTTTCTTAATTCTTCTAAATTCAATTTATTTGCAATAAGTTCATCTCTTGTAGGTATATCTATGCCATATGAACATATATTCACTATTGGAGGAGATGCAATACGAAAATGAATCTCTCTTGCATTATTCTCTCTAATGAGTTTGACAATCTCCCTTGAAGTATTACCTCTAACAATAGAATCGTCAATAAGAGCAATTCTCTTATTTTCAATAATATCTTTAATAGGAAATAGTTTATTTCTTACAGTTTCTTTTCTTGAGATTATATCTGGTTGTATAAAACTTCTTCCAGAATAATGATTTCTAATTAATCCAAGTTCTAATGGTTTGTTTAGTGTTTGAGCATATCCTATCGCACTTGCTAACCCCGAATCAGGCACTGGTATGACAATATCTATTTCTCTATCTTCTACTAAAGCTAATCTCTTTCCACATTCTTTTCTAAACTTATAAACTTGGTAGTTAAATAATTTACTATCCGGTCTTGCAAAGTAAATAAGCTCAAATATACAAAATCTAAAATCTTTTGAAGAACCAAATCTCTCTTTTGTAAAATTATCACGTTCAATAATATAAACTTCACCAGGTTCTATTTCAATAATTTCCTCAATAAAATCAAATTGTCTTAGAGCACAGTCTTCTGAGGCAAAAATGTAAAAATCATCACTAATTCCAAAAAATAACGGTCTATAGCCATAAACATCTCTAAATGCCATAAGTCTATTTCCACTTAGCATAACTATTGAATATGCTCTTGGAATAATTTTAGATGTTTCTAATAAATCAAATTTCAACTTTACAAACAATTGTAAAAATACCTCACTATCAGAATTCGTAGAAAATACTGAACCCTCCTCTTCTAACTTTTTTCTTATTAGATCAGAATTAGGAATATTTCCGTTATGAACAATTGCAAGCCAAGAGTCCTTGTAATAATAAACAATAGGTTGAACATTCCTTATATTTGCTTTATCTCCTGATGTTGAATATCTTGTATGGGCAATGGCAATTTTGCCATCTACATTATTAACATTTGAAAAAACTTCATTAACAAGTCCAATTGATTTATGAACGAATAAATCCTTCTCATTTAAAATACAAATACCAGCAGATTCTTGACCTCTATGTTGTAAAGAAAACAAAACTTTCTTTGTAATATCCAAAATACTATATTTGTTATCCTTTCTCTTATAAACTCCTACGATTCCACACATCCATTTGCTCCTTATATATTTTTTCTAGATCCCAGTTTTCCATCTCATTCTCTAAATTATAAATCTCTTCATCTTTCCCAAAATAAGCATATTTCACATAAAATTTAAATGTTATTGGCATTTTATCTCTAAAAATTTTAGCTATCTTTCTAGCATAGATTCTAATTTCATACTGAGCATTAATATCAGCTCTCAGGCTTATGAAATTCATTAGACTTCTCGCATTTATTGTCCAATAAAATTGAGTATATGTCGAAAGAGGTAATATAATCCTTGCTAATTCTCTTGCTACTGAACTATTTAAAAATTTATTGTAAAGATCTTTAATTTCCTCATATAGTTTTAATAGTTCTTCTTTTAAGATTTCTGAATTTTCAACAATTTCTTCAGTACTTGCTTGTTTATTGCTTTGAGATTGCTTTCTAAAAAATTCTGGAATATAAAATTCATCTTTATATTCAACATATCTTAAAGAAATTTCATTAAAGCTACCAATCCTATGTCTGAACCATTGTCTTGCGACAAAAATAGGGCATTTTATATGAAATTTAAATACTGAATGCTCAAAAGGTGTTTCATGTTTATTTTTTAGCAAGTATTCAATCAATTTAATATCTTTCTCTGGTCCCTTACTCTCCTGACCAAATGAAACTCTAGCTGATTGAACAACAGCAAAATCCCCTCCCATAAAATCTACAAGCCTAATAAACCCATTATCAAGAACCCTTTCCAATAACAACCAAAATTTTAAAGTAAATATGAAAACTTTAAAATTTAACTTGTTTTTGTATAATATTTTTTTCATTTCAATCTTCTTTGCATTTGGAATATTAATTCCTATCAAGACATCTATCCTCATAAGTATATTTTCTTTTCTAATTCTACTGATTGTTTCAATGATTTTCCAAAAATTTGCCTTTTTTAGATTTGCCCTTATATCTTTATTTACCATTTTGGGAAGCTTAAGAATGGAAGTTTATAAATATCCAAATATAAAAACAGAAGATACATTAAGGTTAAAAGTACATATTCCAAGCAAGGGGGTTATAGCAATTGAAGGAATAGGAGTTCTAAAATCAAATTTGTATCCTTCTGAATATGAATTGATAGGTTATATCAAACACGATAGTTTTATTGTTTTGAGTCTTAAGAAATTAGAAAATGAAAATTTAACATATAAGAAAATTGATGAGTTTCTGAGAGAAAAATCCTTTAGATTTGAAGATTACGCAATTTCAACTGCTCTTATTTTAAACAATAGACAATTTTTACCATACGAGATAAGAAACGCTTTTGCAGAAACAGGTATGTACCATTTGATTGCAATATCCGGACTTCATATAGGTATTATTTTTGCAATAATATCGTTTTTCTTATCAATTTTTTACATTCCAAGAAAGTTGAATTTTATAATCTCAACAATTATTATTTTCTTTTACGTAATGCTACTTGATTTTATTCCTTCGGCATTTAGAGCATTCTTATTTGCCCTTATTTTCTCAATTGCTAATTTAACCGAAAGAAAAGTTAATATGTTAAATGTTTGGGGGCTTTCTTTTTTAATAAATCTCCTAATTTCACCTACACAAATATACGATATTGGATTTCAATTATCTTACTTTGCAGTTCTTGGAATAATTTATTCACCATTTAAGTATTCAGACAATTATATTTTAAACATCTTAAAATCCTCTATATCCGCTCAAATATTTACAACCCCTATTTTGCTCTATCATTTCTCAAAAGCACCCATCTTATACTTTTTCGCAAATATTATAACTATTCCAATTGCTACAATTTTATTAATAAACTTAATGCTTTGCTTATTAATGCCATTTTTAGATCAATTATGGATTTCACTTCATCTTATAAATTTGATTTTTATAAAATCAATAACACTACTTGAAAGCATAAACTTACCTGCTTTAAAATTTACAATATCATCTCAAAGTCTTATTATATTTTTAGTTTTAAATTTTTTATTCCTTAGCATATGGAGGATAAAATTCTCATACTTGAGCTTGCCAAAGCTCTTAAAGAAAAGAGAAGTTTAGTTCTTGTTTTTATTGGACCAGATGGAAGTTCAATTAGGTGTGCAATTAAGGATGGAGATATTTTATATGTAGAAAGTTTATATGGAAGTGGAAAGACCGAAATTGATAGACTAATAAGATGGAAAAAGGGAAAAGTTATTGAAAAACCTTTAAAATTAGAAGATGAAAAGAAAAAGACAGAATTCATTGATCCAAATCCAATAATTGCAATATTAGAAAAATTTGGTAATAAAGAGGAATTGCTAAGCTTATTTAAAAAGGAATTTTTAAAACTTTTAAGAAACTTAGTAAATGAACTTGAGACAAATTCTCAAACGTTATTAGAACTTCTGAACTCAAACAATTCAAAAAATATATACTATATTCAAAACAAAGGTTTTTTATTTCTAAACGATAAAAAAATTGAAGGATTTTTGAATAACGTTGGAAAGTTTTTGAATGATTTTTATAGCAATGAAAATTTGATTATTTCAAAGTTATACCTTGAAAGTTGGGAATATGATCTAATGAAATTACCATTTTTTAAGCAACCAGAAATAGAAGGAAAAATAAGTAAATTGTTAATGGAGAAAATTTTAAATGATATGGATGGATTGTTTTTTATTTTGGAAAGAGATAAAATCATTGTATTGAAAAATCAAAGTAATAAGAAGATTTATAAGACATCGCCTGATATAAGTATTTTGGATATTTTAGAAATTAAAGAAGACCCCTCTGTTTTAGTATATACTTAGCAATTTCATAAATTTCATTTTTCATACTTTTAAATTTCCCCTTAAGCATCTGAATTATTGAATTTTCAAGTCTTGTTATGTGATTCAATTCAACAACATAATCTAAAAAAGTTATGTAAAATAATATCCAACTTTCTTTTGTGTATGGAATAATTCTTTCAAAATCAAAAATTTGATTATTAAACGTCAAATTTGGAAATAGTTTGAAATTTAGAATATCTTGCCACATAAACACTCTGTTATTTTCAACAGAAATTAGTTCAAGTTCTCTTTTAATCCTTGAAAATGAAACATTCACTAAGTAACGTCTTGCAGAATTTATTTGACTTAAGAACTTTTTAGAATATTTTAAACTTAATCTTCTTGCATATCTAATACCTCTAAAAATTCGTGTAGGATCGTCCAAAAGTGAATTTATCGGAACTAATACTTTCTTTCTTAAATGCTCCTTAGCATTGAATATATCAATAATGTTATTATTTAAATCCATTGCTATAGCATTAATCGTAAAATCCCTTCTTTTTAAGTCATCGTATATTGAATTTGAAACTTCAATAATTGGCAATGAACCATTATATTTATATCTTTCCTTTCTTGAAACTGTTAAATCTAAAGTTATATCATCTTTTTTAAATTTCGCTGTATAGAACTGAGACTTAAAAACTAAATTATAACCTTGCATACTAAACATATTGATTGCTTCCTCAAATTCTAAATTTACATCTTTTTCTGGAACTAAGACAATATCTATATCTTTACTATCTATTTTAAGCAATTTATCTCTGACATATCCCCCAACGAAATATAGCTTCAAGTTTTTCTTGTATAAAAGTAAATGAGAATTCCAATAAATGAAATAAATAAGATAAAGTAAGGAAATATCCAAAGAAAATTAAAAATGCCTTCCTTTGGTGGTTCTGATAAAACTTTCTCACCATATACTGAAACAAAATAATCTAAAATTTCTTTTTCACTCTTGCCATCTTTTAACATTTCCCTAATCTTATTTCTCATATCAACTGCTAATTCACTTTGAGAATATGCAACACTTTCACCAGGACAAACAAGGCAATTTAATTTCTTTGCAATTTCAAAAACTTTATTATCTAAATTTATTGAGTCTATGCTTAGCGCAATAAGAAGAACCATACTAAAAGTCCTAATAAAATAATAATTAAAATTAAAGGAGTTAAAACAAATATGAAATTAAATTTTGGTTTTGATTCTATAAATTCAAACTCAGTTTCACTACTATCTGTAATAGGAACAAACTGAGTTATTTTCCCACTTTCTGTTTCTTCCTCTTGAACAATTCCCCCTCTTACTACCTCATTCTTTATGTCTGTCTTCTTAAACTCAATATAATAATTTTCAATAATATTCGTGCTTAATATAGCATTTGCAAATTCGTAAGCACTTTGAAATCTTTCAGAAGGTATTTTATTCAAAGATGTTAGTATAATATCGTCTAATTCCTTAGGAATGTTCGGGTTAAAATATGAAGGAGGCTTTGGTTTTTCAGAAAATATCTTTCTTTGAAGTTCCCAAATATCATTTCCTGTAAATGGTAAATTTCCCGTTAATGCTTCATAAAAAACTACCCCTAATGAATAAATATCACTTCTCTTATCAACTTTCCCTCTAAATTGTTCAGGAGACATATATTCTGGTGTTCCAGGAACTCTTCCTTTTTCTTTATCTTCTGTTAAAAGAGTAGCTATTCCAAAATCTAACAAATAAACTCTTTTTTCTGGCGTAATCATAATATTTCCCGGTTTAATATCTCTATGAATAACGTTCTTTTGATGAGCATAATCAAGCGCTTTTAGAACTTCTAATATTATATAACAAGCTTCTTTTACATCAAGTTTCCCTTCCCTTCTTATAATTCTTTCAAGTGTTTCACCATTTACATAATACATAACAATATATAAACTATCATCTACAACTCCAAAATCATAAACTTTTACAATATTAGGATGCTCTAATTCCTGAGCTACTAATCTTGCTTCTTGAAAAAATAATTGTTTTGCTTTTTCATCTTTTGAATATTGAGGATATAAAATTTTTATCGCTACTTTCCTTCTCACAATGGGTTGAATTGCTTCATAAACTTCAGCCATTCCTCCAGAAGCTATTTTTCTTACAATTTTATACTTATCTGCTATATAAGTTCCTATCATCTTCTAAAAACTCCTTCTAAAAAAGCCTTAAATTGATTAATTATATTAGCATCACTTTCTATTATTTCTACTGCTACACCTGTTATATTGTCCTCCCCTCCTCTATCATTTGCTAATTTAACTAAAATCTCAATAGTTTCCTTTGGTTTGTAATTTTTTAAGATATCTCTTAACTCATCCTGAGAAAAGTATATGTATAATCCATCAGAGCATAATAAGAATTTATCCGAATTCATAACATATCCAGTATATAATTTTGGTCTTATAATTGGTTTATAACCAAGAGCTTTTGTTAGGACATGCTTTGATGGATGAGTTTCCGCTTCCTTAGGAGAAAGTGCTCTTTTCTTTACAAGTATTTGAGCTTGAGTATCATCTTCTGTTATCTGAAAGAAAAACCTATTTGCTCTTAACAAATAAGCTCTTGTATCGCCTACATGAACGATGTAATACCTTGATTTATAGAGAAATAGGGCTGTAAACGTTGTCATTGCTCCATAATATTCATCAGAATTACTAATTTCATAAGCTTTTTTACTAGCTTCTTTAAATGCCGATTCTAAAATTAGTTTTGGATCATTATTTTTATTAATTAAATTTTTTAGCTTTTCAATAAAAGTTTGAGTTGCCTCATAACTTGCTTTATCTCCTGACATCCTCCCACCAAGTCCATCCGCTACTATAAATAAACCAATAGATGGATCCATTGCGAAAAAATCTTCATTCTTTGGACGCTTTTTGCCTAAATCAGTTATACCATAAGCTCTCCCCCTCATAAAGCCCACTCAGATATAACTTTGTCTAATATTGCCTCATATTTTGATAATAGTGCAAGAATAATTCCAAGAGCACTTTTTTCGCGATTTGTTATAATATGTAAATAAAAATTATTATTTCCTATCGGTTGAGTAATTATAATGTAAGAATTACTAATTGAAATAATTGCCCTTGATTTGTCAGAACTATGAAGAGAGCCTATTATTCTTTCCTGAAATTTCATCGATTCTACACTATAAGCAGCAGATATTTGTATGTCAATATCTGGAACTTTCTTTTCTTCTACGATTGTTAAACCTTCCTCGCCTTCAACAATAGCACCTGCCACATAACCAGGAACTTCATTAGATAGCTTTTTTAGAGCTTCCTGTATCTTTTCCATATTAAACACCTCCTTCTATAATATTCTTTAAGTTCGTTATAATCTTTGAAAATCTCACTTTTATGAGAGAAAGTGAAGTATTTGCAATTTCTACAAGAAAATATAAATCACCATCCCTCTTTATATAAATCAAAATATTTTGTGCTATTTCAAGAGAACATTCAACGAAATTAGGAATTTTTGAAATTTCTGATATTAATGAGCTATAGTCATTTCCCTTTATATAAAGACTACCCTCATTGAGTTTATATATTGAAAAACTAATCAAATTGCTATCAAAGCTAAATATTGAGCCTATTTCCTTATCTAACTTGATATAAATCTCAGAAGGTAAAGCAGTTTTTTCTTCTTTTACAATACTCCATTCCTCAAGACTAATACCAGCTAATTCTTCATCTGATTTTGCATATACCTCTAACATAAGGTTATTAAATGGAATATTTATTGTCTTTTTAGGGGATTTTATATTCCTTTCTACATTAAAAGAGCCCCCTTTTAAATTTAATATTTCTTTTAGAGCTTCAATTCCCTCTTTATCAGAAAATTGAGCATGAACAATTTCTCCCTTTTCAAAATAAATCCTACCATTTCCTATTGCTGATGTAACATTTACAACAGCTAAAGCTCTTTCCATATTTAAGATATTCAAAAAATCAACTAGTCCAAGCTCTCTTACAACTCCCTTAAATCCTCCAACTTCTATTTTCTTTAAAACATCTAAAAGATATTCTACGTCAAATGGTTTTTCAATATACTCTAAAGCTCCTCTTTCATAACTAATTCTTTCAATTTCTTCAGACCCTCTTGCAGTCATAATTATAACCTTAATATCTGGATTTTTTAATTTTGCTTGGTTTATTAATTCTAAACCTGACATTTCGTTCATTTTTACATCAGCTATTAAAACATCAGCTGGATCTGTTGATAATAATTCAAGAGCTTTTTTAGGACTTGTTTCATATATTACATCATACCCATTTTTCTTTAAAAATCTTGACAAACCTAAAACTATATCTTCTTCATCATCTACTATCATTATTTTTCTCATGTTTTATCCTCCCCTTAAAATACAACGTAAAAGTTGTTCCACTATTTAAATTACTTTCAACTTCTATCATACCTCCATTATCTTTTACAAGTTTATGAACTACAAATAATCCAAGACCTGTTCCACCCTTTTTCGTAGTATAAAATGGATAAAAAATTTCTTTTAATTTATCTTGAGGTATCCCTATTCCATTGTCTATAACTTTAATATATGCTAATGGTTGTAAGTCATTAGAAACAATACCAGAAACTCCAATCTCTACTTTTATGTATCCGCCTTCATTAACCGCATCAATAGCATTTAAAATTAAGTTAAGTAATATTTGTTGCAAGTCTTTAGGATCTACGAAAATTTCAACATTATCAATAACTTCTTTATAAAATCTAATCTTCTTATTTGAAATTTGTCCATATAATATGCCTTCAACTTCTTCTAAAATCTCCAAGGGATTTATATAAATTGGCCTGGATTTTGAGGGTTTTGTATAAATTAGCAGCTTTGATATAAGCTCATTTACTCTATCTATTTGTCTTGATATTCTTAAAGCAATTTCCCTTTTATCACCGCTTAAATCATTTGATAATGTTTGAGCTAAAACTTTTATACTTGTTAGTGGATTTTTAATTTCATGAGCTAAGGATGCAGCTATTAAGCCTACTGAACTTAACCTATCTACTAACGACATTAAATCGTGCATTCTTTTTATTTGAGTAATATCTCTAAATAAAATAATTTTACCTGTTATTTTCCTTTCAAAATCTTTTTGTATAATTTCAAACGTTTTTCCATTTATCACAATTTCAAAGCTTGCCTCATTTTTCTCTAAAACACTTTTTATAATCCTGTTCCAATAATTTTCGTAATTCTTTGCAAAATTGTTATGATAAACTAAAGAGCCTTCTTTTGATATGAGTATTACTCCATAATCAATTGTATTTATAATATCTTCAGATATACTTGCTGTCTTTTGCGGTCTTATTGAAACGAATATACCTTTTTCAACTGGAAATATTTTAAGATATACAATCTCTTGCTTATTCTTTATCAATACAGGAATTCTTATATTTAAAGGAGATATAGTTTTTTTAGCATTTTCAAGAAGCTTGAAAATAGCATCTTTGTAAGAACTTGGGAAAATTGATAAGAAATCTTGAGTATCACCAAAATATTCCCTAAATTTCTGGTTTGAAATTCTTATCTTATAATCATTGTCAAGTTCTATAAGTATATCTGAACTTAAGTCTATTAAATTTCCAATTGCTGTAATCATACTTTAGTTTTGTTCATTAACTTCTTTATAACAAGCTTAACAATAGCATCAAGTGTTTCAAAAACACCTTTTTCTTGACTTGCTATCGCTAAGAAATAATCTACATTTAAATGATTTAAATCTGCATTAAGAGTATCAACATCAAGAGCATTTGGCAAATCGCGTTTGTTATATTGTAAAACTAAAGGTATTGAATCAAGAGTTATACCCTGTTCTTCAAGTGATTCTATAAGCTCTTGCATAATCTGAATATTTGCTTCCCTTCTATCTGGAGATGAATCTGCTACAAATACAATTCCATCAGCTCCCTTCAAAACAAGTTTTCTTGATACTTTATAAAAAACTTGACCAGGAACTGTATAAATATGAAATTTAACCCTAAATCCACCAGCAAGAGTAATTTCAACAGGAAGAAAATCAAAGTAAAGTGTTCTTTCTCCTTTTGTATCAACTGTTACTAAATCTCCTCTAAATTTTGGATTTAACTTTGCATAAATTATTTTCAGATTTGTAGTTTTACCCGATAATGCTGGACCGTAATAAACAATTTTTACATTAATTTCTTTTTTCTTAGTGTCTATAAACATTTTATTCCTCCAACAAATCCTTAAATGATAATCCTTCTATAATTGATGTATCTCCTCCAAGTAATTCACTTATATCTGAAACTGGTTGTGATTTTTCAAGTTCCGAAAGTATAAAACTTATTTGCTTTGCTGCTTTTCTAACTTCTACGAGCAAAAGGCCAAGTGGAGCATCTGATGAAATAGAAAGTGAAAGTAAATGATCTTTGGATATTTTTGAAAGTAGTATCATTTTATCTATACCCTTTACATATATTTCTGATAACTTTCCACCCTTTACCTCAGAAAGAACACTATCCCCCAAACCTAAAAGAGCTGCTGACATAGCACCAAAATTCTCTTCGCTTATATCTCCCTCTAATACTGAGGACATTACTATTCCCTCTGTATTTACAACCGCTGCAGCTCTTATGTGGGGAACTTTTCTTATAAGTTGATTTAATATTTCCTCAACTTTCTCCATCCTCTCACCTCCTTATTCATAAAAAATACTTAAAATAGAACCACTATGTGATCCTGAATAGAAGTCTTCACTATATACAATTTCCTCAATTGTCTCAATAACAAGAAATGGAACTCTTAAATTATCCCAAATAATTTTCTTTTCTTTCACATAATTTTCATTACCAAGCAGTATTTTGCGCACAACGTTCTCAAAAATTATACCACCTGAAATTGATTTTAAATTGTTTAAAATTCTTGTAGACATTTTATCAACTCCTTCAAATATTTCATCTTTACTAAATTCCATAAGCCAAATTGTAGAATTTTCACTTACAAAAGAATTAACCCTTATACCCTTTTCAGTTACTGCTAATGGAACTAAAGATCTAAATAAACCTGGTCTAGATTTATCAGCAATTGCAAATTGGTAATTCGATAATATTTTCTGAGCTTTTACAGGATCTTTCAGTTGTCCATCATCTATTCCCCTTTTTGATAATGTATTTAAAAGAGCATGAAAAGCGGATTGATCGTCAAGGCTTATTATTATATCACCTTTCGCAGATGTAATAATAAATGGTCTTACCGGATGAAAACCATAACTTTGAAATATTGAAAAATTATGGTTTGTCTGAATTCTTAATATAACTGCATGATCTGTATAAGCTTTTTCATCAATAATAAACGTTTGATATTCAATAGAATTTAATTTTCCCATTACACCACCCACTATACAATCAAATTTGTTACTAATTTCTTCAATAGCAACTACTGAATTTTGACCTACCAAAGGTATTGAACCAGGAATAAAAAACAGAAGAATATCATTTTTATATAATTTAGGTTCATTTAAAATCTCTGAAAATGCATCTTTCAAAGCTTTTTTTGAACTTAAGGAAAATCCCTTTGCTAAGTAATATTGAACGTTTATCTCTTTGCTAAATAAACCTACAGCAACCCCTTTATCACTAGCATATTGATATGTGATTATGTCATCCTGAAAAATAACAAATAAAGGAGTGTTTGGAATAATCTGCTTAATACCCTCTATAACTTTTTTATATTCATAGTTTCTTGAAATTACAGCAATTGCAAGCGATATTTCCTTTACAGATAATGCATCTAATCCATTGTTTACTGCTTCAACACCTGCTATAAATGGTTTATCAGAATTTGAAAAACCAATTGAAAAACTCATGCAACTTGAAGGTAAAACTTTAGTTTCGCTTATAGGATAAATATTACTTAACATAGTCCCAAAATTATAAAGCATAGTTTTCTAAAAGCAATAACTTCGCATGTTCAATACTTTCCTGAGATACAATACCTGATAGCATTCTTGCTATTTCCATAACTCTATCTTCACCTTGAATTTCCTTAATATTAGTTATATTATCTTTTTTTGTAATAAGAAAGTGTTTATGAGATTTACTGGCAATTTGAGGGAGATGGGTAATTACTAAAATTTGATAATGTTTGGAAAGCTCTTGTAATTTTTCTGCAACCTTGAGAGCAGTTTCTCCACCTATACCTGCATCAATTTCATCAAAAATAAGAGTAGAAGGACTTTCTTTACCTGCTATAATAAGTTTTAGAGCAAGAGCAAAGCGTGAAAGTTCTCCACCTGATGCCACCTTTTTTAAAGGTCTTGGTAAAAATTCCTTATTTGAGGAAAATAAAAATTCAATTTTATCTCTTCCATTATAGCTCAAATTAGTTTTTTCAAATTCTATTAAAAATTCAACATCAGGCATTCCAAGCTCCTTTAGATGATTTATAACCTCAATTCTAAATTTTTTGCTTGCCCTTTTCCTTCTTATACTAATTTTGTCTGCTAGAAAGTTTAGAATTCTTTCAATTTCGAAAAGTCTTGACTTTAATTTCTCAAGCTCATAAGGTAAATTTTCCATACTTTGGATTTTTTGAACAAGTTCTTGCTTGTAATTTATAAGTTCTTCTATCGTTTTTGAATATTTCTTTTTGAGTTTATTTAGGAAAAATAATCGCTCTTGAATGGCATTTATATTCTCTTCCTCCTCAATTTCCGGAGCTTTCATAAATTCCCTTATTTCTTTAATTTCATATATAATGTTTTCAAGCTTTTCATAAATATTCTTAAATTCATCTATGTGAGATAGATTTTCAATTTTTCTTAACAAGAAGTATAGTTTTGAAATAATATTTTCTTCTGATTGGAATAATACATCAGTTATAAGAGCTCTTGCTTGCCTAATTTCTTCAATTTTTCTTAAATATTCCAATTTTTTAGTGAGTTCTTCCTCTTCGCTTATAGACAAGTTAGCACTTTCAATTTCATTTAGTTGATATTTTAGAAATTCTAATTCTTGTAAATATCTTTCTTGTTTTTCTTGCATTTGAGTTACTATTTCGCTTAAATTTACCCACTCTTTATAAACCTTTCTATATTCCTCAACTAAGTCTTCATTATTAGCATACTTGTCAATTATGTGAGCTTGATATTCATCATCAAAAACTCTTGATTTTGCATATCTATCTACAATCTCCATTTGATAACTTTCATCAAATAACTTATAAGTTTCATATTGTCCGTGAATCTCTATAAGATTTCTTAAAATTTCATTTACAGTTCTTGAAACAACTAAACTATCGTTTGCATAAATCCTGCTTCTTCTTTTATCTCCCTCAATAACTCTTCTTATTATAAGAATGTTATCATCTAATTCAATACCATAATTTTCAAAAATTTTTACATAATCTTGGGGAATATAAATCTGAAGTTCAATTAATGACTTTTGATCAGAAAAAATCTCCCAATCAACTCTCTCTCCAAGAGCTAAACTTAGAGCTTTAAGTAATAGTGACTTTCCCGCTCCCGTTTCACCTGTTAACACATTAAAACCTTTATGAAATTCTAAATAAGCTTCTTTTACAAGCAAAAAATTTTTTACTTTCAAACTTAACAACATAATTTTTAAAATTTTAAGGGGCTTTAAAATTTTCATGTTCTTTTAATCAGAGGTGTAGTAATATTTTGATTGGCGAAAAAAAGGGATCGGAAAAATTAGCCCTTTTTGAAAATGTTCAGTTTATTTATGAGCTCGCATTAGCACAGTTTGAACTTATATCTCTTGGGATCAATTTTGAGATAACAAATGGACTTAGGGAATTTAATGTATTCGGCGATCTTGATTTAAAAAAACTTAAGAAAAGATTGGCGTATTTTAAGATTGTTGGGAGTGAATACACTGATTATTATTTTATTTTGAGAAAGAACAGGACAAACTCAGTTAATCAATATTTAACGCATTGGATTTACCCATACAAAGGCAAGTTTCACCCCCAAATGATAAGAGCTTTGTTGAATATAATAAAGCTTGAAAGCGGAGATACAGTTCTTGACCCATTCATCGGAAGTGGGACAACTGCCCTTGAGGCACAATTGCTTGGAATAAATTGCATAGGAATTGATATATCACCTTTATGTGTGCTTCAGAGCAAAGTTAAAACTGAATCTATTTATGTTTTTAACGAAATACTTGAATATAAAGAGAAAATTGATTCATCTCTCTTTTTTAGTGTGGATGAGAAAAAACTTGAAAGAATTATTTCTAATATTGAGAACGAAAAGGTTAGGAATTTTTATACGATAGCTAAGCTTGTGGCTATAAGTGATAACATAAGGAGAAAGAAGAAATTTCAAGATGCTTTCTTGAAAAACTTTAATTTAATGCTTCTTTCAGTGAAAGATTATGTTGAACTTGTAAATGAGTTAAATCTTGATT
>JBDRXT010000010.1:0-19927 GCA_039803045.1 Caldifarciminota bacterium | reverse complement strand
AAGTTCTGTATCTTTTGCCTTTTTCAATAAAGTGAGTATAACGCTTATAGCTACTAAGCTCTAATTTTTTTCCCTTATAGATTGCATAAACAAGAGAGAGTCTAAAGTTTCCATTCTCGTCATAGAATGCAAAAAGCCCAGCATCAAAAAAGTCATTTTTGAGTATGTTTTTTGCAAGCTCAAATTGCTTTCTCTTTCCACTTCTTTCAGAAAGCTCAGCTTGGGTCTTTATAACCCATACCCCAAATTTATTGCTATCCTCAAGCTCCTTTCTCGCTATAAGCTCAATTTCTCTAAAGTCTCCCTCAGGTTCATATTTCTCCCTTAAAAACTCAAACTCCTCATCCTTCTCCTCTAAAAACCTTATTAAAACCCCCGGACTAAAACTATCTATAAGCTCTTTTATAATATCACTTTGCATTAGTTTATTTCCCAATTTATTAAAGAGAATTTATCTTTATCTTTCACATCTAAAACTATTAAGTCAGGATAATAACCGGGTTCAATCTTACCAATTTTATTTTCCATAAATAAAAACTCAGAGCCTGCTGTTGAGTATAAATATAATGCCTCTTCTAAACTTAATCTTTCATTTTCAATAAAATGATTTATTGCTCCCCTTATGCCAAGAAATGTATCTAATGGCATACAATCACTAGAAAAGCTTAATTTTAAATTGTTTTCTAGAATAGTTTTGTAGGGATTACAACGTCTTAATGTTTCATAAGGTAGTTTCTTTGCATACATATTATCAAATCCTCCCCACAATTCAACAAAATTTGGTTGCATAGATATATAAATATTTAAATCTCTTGCTCTTTTGATATCTTCATAATATGGAAATTCAAAGTGTTCTATCCTGTGCCTTAAGTAATTGTTTTTTATAACTTTCTCAAATATATTTATGAATTGATTTATTGCTTTTTCACCAATAGCATGAGCGAGCAACTGTAAATTGTAATCTTGACATTGTTTCAATATCCACTCTAATTCATCATCTGTTTTGAGTAATTTATCTGCTGTTCCTGCCCCTACTGAGCCATCAAGAAAAATTTTAATTCCTAAAAACTTCAAATTATCATCTCCAAAATTAATTTCAAGTCCTGTATTTTTAATATAATCAAAATATTTTTCGTATAAAACTATACCTACTCTTAATTTTAGTTTTCCCTCTCTTTTTAATTGTTGATATGCTTTAAAGCTTTCAACATCTGTAATATCAACAACGCTCTTTATTCCGAGATTTAATGCTTTATCTTGAGCTTTTAAAATTCCTTCCTTTCTTTCATAAATAGAAGGTTTAAAAATTTGATATATATTCAAAGGTAAATATTCAAGTGCAATTCCTGTTTTAAAATTAATTCCTTCAATATCTTTAACTAGTTCAAGAGCTTTTGAATTTAAGACTGCTTTATGTCCACAAACTCTCCTTAATATAATAGGCTTATTTTTTGAAATTTTATCTAAATCATCCTTTTGTATATTTTGCTCATCTTTCCATCTGCTTTCATCATAGCTTAAAAATATATAAAATTCTCTATCTTCTTTTTTGATGTAATCTTGAATGAAATCTATAACCTCAGTTTTAGTTTCAAAATTGTATAGATTAGGTTTTGAGAGACTTAATCCATAACTTGCTAAATGGGTATGGGTATCAATAAAAGCTGGCATTAGTATTGAACCAGATGGAAATGTTTTAACTGGGATGTGAGTTATTTCGCTTTCAAAAGAATCAAAAACTTCTAAAATTTCATTGTCGTCTATTAATACTGCCTTATTTTCAAAAAGTTTATTATTGATTAAAACTTTATCCGCAATTAATATTTGCCTCATTTTAAATTTAAAATTTTAAGGCTAATTAAAACTATACGTCATAATATAAATAAAAGTCTAAGGGTGTTATTCTTAGTTTATACTCAAGAATTTCATTTTCGTATTTATATTCTACGAACTTTTGGATTAACTTCTCGCTAAATACATTTGTTCTTGTAAGTAATTCCTTGTTTTTAATTAGATTTTCAATTGCATCTTCTAAACTTTTTGAAAGTTGTGGGATTTTTTCCTTTTCAGAATCAGAAAGTTTGTATATATTCTTGTCCATTGGTTCTGGTGGATTTAGATTATTTAAAATTCCATCTAAACCGGCTATTAAAATTGCAGAAAATGCTAAATATGGATTTGAAGAAGGATCAGGAAAGCGAATTTCTATTCTTTTTGATTTTGGATTTCCTGAATATAGTGGAACCCTAATTGCTGCACTTCTATTTCTTTGTGAATATGCCAAATATATTGGAGCTTCATAGCCCGGAACAAGTCTTTTGAATGAATTTATAGTAGGATTTGTAAATGGTAGAATTATATTGGCATTTTTTAATATTCCTGCCAAAAAACTTAATCCCAATTTTGATAATCCCCCATATTCATTTCCATAAAATAAATTTTCATTGTTTTTCCATAAGGAAATATGAATATGCATTCCAGAGCCATTATCACCATAAATAGGTTTTGGCATAAATGTTACACTTTTGTTATATTTTTTTGCAACGTTCCTTAAAACGTATTTATACCACATTACTTTATCAGCCATATTTAATAAACTATCATACCTCATATCAATTTCCCCTTGTCCTCCTGTTGCTACTTCGTGATGGAATGCCTCTATATCAATACCAATGCTTTCTAAAATTAAACTTGCTTCTGCTCTAATTTTGTGTAAACTATCAAAAGGAGGAACTGGTAAATAACCCTCTTTATGCCTTATCGTATATCCCATACTCTCTGGATTTCTTGTATTCCACCTTGCCTCTAAGGAATCAATCTCATAAAAGCTTTTATTAGTATTTACATCAAATGCCACTTTATCAAATATAAAAAATTCGATTTCAGGACCTATATACACATTATCAGCTATGTTTGACTTTTTAAGATAATTTAGAGCTTTTTTTGCTACAAATCTAGGATCTAACTCATAAGGCTCTTTTTTTATAGGATCGTAAACATCACAAAGAAGAACTAATGTTTTTGGTTCCATAAATGGATCAATTTTGGCAGTATTAGGATCTGGTATAAGTAGCATATCTGATTCGTATATTTCTTGCCACATTCTTATAGATGAACCATCAAAACCTATTCCATCATAAAATGAGCTTTCATCTAAGCTTCTTGAAGGAATTGAAATATGATGCCAAGTTCCAAGAATATCAACAAATCTCAAATCTACAACTTCAATATTTTCTTTTTTTATAAAATCAATTATATCTCTTGCTGTCATTTTAAACCTCCTTTTCTATCTTATTTTGAAAAAATTATTATTGAACAACTTTGTTCAATTGATTACCACGACTTTGTGGTATGGGCAGTGGAGGGATCGAACCTCCGACCTCCCGGTTATCAGCCGGGCGCTCTTCCACTGAGCTAACCGCCCAACAAGTTTGAAAATTTTAAAGCCCTAATTGAATTTAGCTAATAAAATATTTACAAAACACTCTATAAAATTATCTTTGAGACTATTTCCACTCTTTGGTTTGATTGAGATTAAATCTTTTTCTATATTTAAAGCTTTTGAAATATTTTCTTTCATCGTAGAAATATAAGGGGTTAATTTCGGTTCTTTTAAGATGACTATAGCATCTATATTTAAAATTTTTATTCCTTTTAGACTACTTGAAAACTCTCTTAATAAATCCAAACTATAAGCATCTTTAAATTTTTCAATCTCAGGAAAAATCTCGCCAATATTCTTACCCAAAACAACACCACTTAATGCATCAATAATAGCATGAATTAAAACATCTCCATCTGAATGAGCATAAGCTCCAAATCTTGAAGGAATATTAACACCACCAATAATTAGCTTTCTATTTTCATATAATGGGTGAACATCATATCCAAAACCTACTTTCAAATTAACCATTAAAAGCTTCTCTAAAATTTTAATGTCATTCTTATATGTAATTTTTAAGTTTTCGAGATCTCCCTCAATATACTTAATCTCATTCGAAATGAAAGTTTTATAATAAAATGCATCATCTTTACCAAAAACATTAGTTTTGAAAGCATTTTCATAAGCTAACTTAATTTTTTCTCTTCTAAAACCCTGTGGTGTCTGAACTAACATTAAATCCTCTCTTTTTAAATCATTTCCATACTTATCCCTAATTGCATCTCTGATTCTAATATATGGAACAACAGCATCATTTCCATTCAATAACTCTTCTTTAATTTTTAAAATTAACTCTCTTTTTATATTTGGTCTTACAGCATCATGTATAAGAACATAATCGCAAGATGAGTTTAAAATTCCGTTATAACTTGAATAATGTCTTTCATCTCCTCCATATACTATTTTAATTCCATTCAAGTTTAAATTAAAACCCTTCGGTATAACTAAAATTATTTCATCTACAATGTTCTCGAAAGCTCTTATTGAAAACTCATAAATGGGAATATTAAAAATAGTTTCAAACTGCTTATAATTTCCAAATCTTAAACCTTTTCCACCTGCTAATATTATTGCTGAAAACTTCATAATTTTAATTTTAGGACAAAATCCCTATTTTCAATAAACCAGTCTATTGTTTTTTTCAAGCCATCCTCAATCTTTATACGAGGCTCCCATTTTAAAATTTTTCTTGCTTTTTGAATATCAGCTTTAGTCTCATATATGTCAGCCTTATGAAAAGGTTCGAAAACTAACTTTGGTTCTTTATTTAATATTTCACTAATTTTACTTATTAACTCCAAAAGTTCGTTATCTTCATCATTTCCAATATTTATAATTTCAAAACTATTCAAATGATAAGCAAGAAATGTTCCAAGAGCAACATCTTCTACATATGTAAAACTTCTTCTTTGTTTTCCATCTCCATATACAATAATATTTTCATCTTTCATCATCCAATAAACAAACCTAAATATACTCATGTCTGGTCTTCCAGCAGGACCATAAACTGTAAAATATCTCAAAATAATTGAAGAAAATCCATATAAGTAACTAAAAGTATAAACTAAATTTTCCGCTGATTTCTTACTTACTGCATAAGGTGAAATCATGCTATCGCATTTCATATCTTCTCTAAATGGAGGTTTATGATTAGCATAAATAGAAGAAGTTGAAGCAAGAATAATCTTATTTATGTGAAATTCTAGCATAAGCTCTAATATATTTAGTGTTCCAATAACGTTAACTTCAAAGTAATCTCTTGGATTTAATATACTTGTTCTAACTCCTGCTTTTGCAGCAAGATTTATAACACCTTCAAAATCATAAACTTTAAATAAATTTCTCAAAGCATTTTTATCCCTTATATCCATTAAAACAAATTCAAAATTATCGTAATTTCTTAAAAAACTCAACCTGTGCTCCTTAAGTGAAATATCATAATATGGATCAAAATTATCTATTCCAACAACTTTATAACCATTTTTTAAAAAAACTTCACATACTTTATAACCTATAAAACCAGCACAACCTGTTATAAGAACTCTTGACATTACATTATTTCCTCTAATCTCTTTTTAAGTTTGTTATAAGTATCATCTAGACTTTCAGGAATTACTTTTGTATTTGATATAATAGGCATAAAGTTAGTATCACCTGCCCATCTTGGAACTACATGGATGTGAATATGATCCTCTATTCCTGCTCCTGCTATTCTTGAAATATTCATTCCAACATTAAACCCTTGTGGTTTATATACGTCTTCAATAATTCTCATTGATATGTTTAAAAGATTTACAATATCAACCCATTCATCTTGTG
The DNA here is from genome assembly GCA_039803045.1 of Caldifarciminota bacterium. Classification (GTDB taxonomy): domain Bacteria; phylum Hydrothermota; class Hydrothermia; order LBFQ01; family DSFT01; genus DSFT01. Next base: position 14,166 of record JBDRXT010000010.1, on the reverse strand, counting down.
TTAAATTGTAAACTTTTGACGTATGCTTGTAAGGAGCAATCATAAGATGTCCTGTATTATAAGGAAAAAGATTTAATATAATAAACGAGTGCTTCGATTTATATAAGACTAGATTACTAACTGATGCATCTTCTTTAGCTTTTGTGCAAAATATACACTCTTCTTTATTATTTACATTTTGGATATATTTAAAGCGCCAAGGTGCCCATAGTATAGATATCATCTTGGTCTTATTCTAAAAATTATATTATTCTTCGTTTTTCCATTAACAGTAATAGCAACTAAGTAAATTCCAGGTTTTAATTTTGAAGTATTGTAAAATACTATTCCTTTTCTGGTTAGATAATTCTTCTCATAGTAAATTCTATCAATGTATCTTCCTGCATCATCATAAAGGTAAATGTATATATTGTTCGTTTCATCCTCAATATTAAAAGCAAAATGTAAAATCTCTCCTTTTGCTAAATCTTTTTTATTTACTTCAATTGTTTTATCATCACTCATGTAGATATCGTTTTCCCTTCCTGGAGTTCCAAAAGGTATAGAAGATGGACCCCAAGCACTTCTTGTCCATCCCTTTTCATTTGAACTTACTCTAACTGTAGTATACGGATCTCTTCCTCCCCAATAACTATCGTACCATATTGAATCAACAGCAAAACCTTCTGGTGTTGAGATAATCATTGGTTTTCTGTAACTTATATAAGTCCACTCTGATAAAGCTTTACAATTATTTAATTTATATTTATTGCATATATTGTTTTGAAAAGTGTCATAAACAAAGACATATATTTCATTTGGTTTGAGATCTATATTCCCAAAATCCGAGCTTGTATAAATTTTTGAACCAGAATAACTTTTTAAAAACAATCCTCCAAGATTTACATTATAAGGACAAAAGTTTTTAATTTCTAAAAATTCATCGCTTGTAGGATAATCATCAAATTCATTTACGAGAAGACAACTAAAACCATTGGGATAAGGAAGTTTAAATAATCTTTCTAATGTGTCGTTATTATATATTATTTCAAGTTTTGCATTATAAAGACCTCTATCTAATTGATTTAACTTTACAATAAAACTAAAACTATCGACATCTAAAACGCTTGTGTCCCTTTCAAAATTTGAAACAGAAAACTTAATATTTGTAATTGAGTTTGGATTAAAAACTTTAACAAACTTAAAAATAATGCTATCACTATAACCGTAATTTATAGAACTTAATTTATAGGGCATTTGATGTATATATATGCTATCTGCATAAATTCTATATTCTCCATATTCATAGACCAAAACACCCCAAATTGATACAACATCATTTAATTCTAAATTCGGCAAACCATATTTTGATAGATATGCTATTAAATTTCCATTTTTTATGTCGTACCTATAAGGATGTAAATTATTAACAATGCTTGCTTTTTTAACGTAAATATAAACACCTTCATACTTTTCAGCAGTAATTGGATTAGAAGTGCTAATTGAATCTGTTATTAAAGTATCTATTTTAAAGCTAACATTTAAAGAAACCTTCTGAATATTTGATGGAACAATCTCAGTATAATTATAGTATTCCTTAACAGTTCCTTGAACAATAACTGAGTCACCTTTTGAAAGTCCAGCTAAGTTTGTAGTATATACATATATTCCAGAATATGGTCCTCCATTTTTCATTTTTATATGAAAACCTCTATTATTATATTTACCAACTTCTGTAATAATTCCGCAAGTTTTTATATTTTGACCAGAAAACATAGAACTATCTGTTCCTGGATAAACTGTCTTTTGAATACTATCTATAGCTATACAATCTGAAACTTGATTTCCAGTTTTTATGGATATAAATATTGAATCTATGTTAAAATAAGAATTACTCGCATCAGTTGAATTTGTATTATCAATAAAAATCCACCTTATGTAAATTGAAGAATTCTGATAATTAGAAATATCGAATTGGACTTTTTTTGGTAAATTATCAGCATTATTAAATAAGCTTGTTGAATCCCAAACAATTAAATCATTCCAATTATTTCCATCTGTAGATATTTGAACTTTTATTGTATCTGTGCTTTTAAATCTTGTGTCAAATTGACTATTAACAGATGGTAATCTATAATAAAAAGAGAAAATTATTGTATCAGTAGGATTTAAGGAAGGTAGGCTTATTTGTGGGGTTTGCAATATAGCATTTCCTACTTCTGAATTTGTTTGAGCAATCTGAACTCCTGCAGAAGCATTTCCAAAAACAACACCACTTGTTCTTCTTACCCACTTCGTAGGTCTTGTTCCTGTATTTACCCAATTAGCGGGAGGAAAGGTAACGCTTTCAAAATCTTCATAAAAAAATTGCGTAAATAAAATAAAATACATTTTGAAAATTTTAAAGCAAATTTTATCACTACATCGAATATTCAAAAAATAATTTTAAATAAACCTAAAATTGAAGTTAGATAATCTTTAATTTATTTATACGAGTCTTTTTCTAATTTGATGTGAAATGTAATCCACAAGTGCAACTGTTATGATTATTATAATTATTATAATTCCAACTTGTTCCCAAGATCTATTTTGAACCTTTAAAATGAGTTGTGTTCCAATTCCCCCTGCACCAACCATCCCAACGATTGTAGCACTTCTTACAGCTAGTTCAAATCTGTAAATAGAATAATTTGAAAAATAAACAAATACTTGTGGAATAATTGCAAAGAAGAATTTTTGCCAAAAGTTACCACCAGCACTATCCACTGCCTCAATTACCCCCTTATCTATATTTTCAATTGATTCTGTATATAGCTTTCCGAGCATACCAATCGAATGAATACCAATAGCTAAAGCTCCAGCAAATGGTCCAGGACCAACAACACTTACAAATATAATTGCTAATAATATTTCTGGAAATGTTCTAATAAAATTTAAGATAACTTTAAAAATCCTTGAAAATCTTGAAAAATTAGAAGCAGCCAAAAATCCAAAAGGAATTGACAAAATACTTGCAATGAATGTTCCAAAATATGCAATAAACAATGTTTTTAACATTTCAATTAGCATACTAAAGAAAAATTCACTAAACAATAAATTTATCGAGTTTATGAACATCCGCTTTAGAATAATAACTCCCTTGGGAAAGCCTTCAACTATCCTACTTAAATTTATATCTATCGTGCTAATTGCCCAATAATAAACTGAAATAATTAAAATTATAATTAAAAATTTTGCCCACCTTTTCATATTAACTTCTCTCTTACTTTCTCGCTTATGTAATCTATAACTAAAACTGCTAAAAATGTTATAAACACAATCATACTTACTTTTTCATAATTCATAAGTCTTATATTTTCAATTAGAATTTGACCAATACCACCTGCACCTACAAGTCCCAAAACTACAGATACTCTAACATTTACCTCAAAAGTATACAAAGCATATGATATAAAGTTAGGTAAAATTTGTGGAACAATTCCAAAATAAATAATTTGAATTCTATTTGCACCAGTAGATTCTACCCCTTCTAATTGATTCATATCAACAGCATCAATATCCTCGGATAATAATTTTGTAATTATTCCAAATGAAAATAAACTTATTGCTAAAACACCAGGCAAAGCACCAATACCAAATACTGCAACAAAAAAAGAAGCTAACACAATATCTGGAATAGTTCTTATAAAATTCATAAAAGTCTTCGAAATAAAATAAGTAAATTTATTTGGCGATGTTATATAAGAAGCAAGGAAGCTAAATGGAAAAGCTAATATAACAGCGATAGTTGTTCCAAGAATTGATATTTGAACAGTTTCTAAAAGCTTTTTTATAATAGTCGGAAAATAACTAATATCAGGCCTTAAGAGAGAAAAAATAAAATCAAAAATTTTTGGAATACCTATTATAAGATCAATTAAGTTAAACTCAACTACAATAGCTGAGATAATCAAAAATGTTAGAAATATAGTGCTTATAAAGAAAATCTTTAGTTTAGTTTTAAATGTTAAAACACTCATATTTCAGGAAGCTTAAAAACTATTCTCTCAACACTATTTTCAATCTCAATAACTTCATCACCACCCTTTTGCAATAAATAATTTATCACATCTTGAACAAGATTTTCTGGAGTAGATGCTCCAGATGTAACTCCTACATTATTAACATTAAAAAGCCATTCATCTTGAATATAATTATAATTTTCAATCAAGTATGCTTTTGCGCCGTTTCTCTCAGCAACTTCTTTAAGACGATTTGAATTTGAACTTTCATTTGAACCAATCACAAAAACTAAATCGCATAACTTTGCAATTTTTTTAACTGCGTTTTGCCTATTTTGCGTAGCATAACAAATATCTTCTTTTTTAGGTAAAGCTAAATTTGGAAATCTACTCCTTAATATTTTAATTATTTCTTTTGTATCATCAACACTTAAAGTTGTTTGAGTTAATAAAGCTAACTTATCGGACTTTGGTATATAATTAATAGCTTCTTCTTTTGTTTCAATAATATCAATTTTATCTGGTGCCTCACTTTTTACGCCAATTGCCTCTACATGATTCTTATGCCCTATATAAACTATATGATATCCGCTTTTGACAAAATTAATCACTTCATTGTGAACTTTAAGAACTAAAGGACAAGTTGCATCAATAACTTTTAAATTCTTTTCCTTTGCAATTTTATAATGTTCTGGAGGCGAACCATGAGCAGAGAATATTACAATTGAACCATCTGGAATTTCTTTTATATTCTCAACGAAAATTGCTCCTTCTCTTTCAAGTTGCTTTACAACATATTTATTATGAACAATTGCATGCTTTACATATATTGGCTTTCCGTATTTCTTTAGAGCTAACTTAACTGTTTCAATTGCTCTGTTTACACCTGCACAAAAACCTCTTGGACGAGCTAGATAAATCTTGAATGACAAGTTTAAAATTTTAAAGCTTTGAGATTTGATGAATTCTTAAGTGAAGTTCTATATAATCCAAAAAATGGGTATTACTTTAAGAAAAGAATTGGAGAAGATTATTATACATCTCTTTCCTTTGAAAAGTTATTTTCCTATACGTTTGCAAACTATTTCGTAAATCTTAATATAGAAAACATTCTTGAAATTGGAGCAGGTGAAGGTTATTTTGCAAAAGAGGTTATAGAATTTTATAAGATGAAAGGGAAAAAAGTAAATTATTTTATCTTAGAAAGGGCAAAATTTAGAGAGATTGAAGGTGTTAAGTATATAAGCAATTTGTACGAATTGAGTAAATTTGAAGGAGTTATATTTCAAAATGAAGTTTTAGATGCTATTGAGTTTAGAAGATTTATATACAAGGATGGAAAATGGAAAGAGCTTTATGTGAAAGATTTTAAGGAGTTTTATGTTGATGAAATTACTGACAATAAAGTCATTGAATACCTTCCAAAAAATGCATTTGATGGTCTTATTTATGACGTTTCAATAAAAGCTTTAGAATTTCTAAAAGAGCAAATAAGTATTCTGAAAAATGGCTTTATTATAATCGTAGATTATGGATATGAGAGGGATGAACTTATTGAAAGATTTCCAAAAGGCTCCCTTAGTACTTATTACAAGCATAGTGTTTCGGATAATCCATTTGATAATTTGTATAATCAAGATATTACATATTTTCTTGATTGGACACTAATTAAAGGATTTTTGAAAAGCTTAAATATGGATATTATAAGTTTTGAAAAACAGGGAAATTTTTTAATAAGAAATGGAATTTTTGAAATCGCAGAACTTATAAGTGAAAATTTAAGTGAATTTGAGAAATTTAAGATTTTCAATAAAGTAAAGAGCTTAGTTTTTGATTTTCATAATTTCTACGTTCTAATATGCGCGCCCAGAGGGACTTGAACCCCCAACCTGCGGATTCGTAGTCCGCCGCTCTATCCAATTGAGCTATGGGCGCATAGTTTAAAATTTTAAAGGATTTGAATAATCTTTTTAAATAAACAAGCTACTTACAGATTCGGAATTATTTATTCTTTCAATAGCTTTTGCTAATAGTGGTGCTATGCTAATTATTTTGGCATTTTTTGGAATTCTACTTTCATTTCCCTCAATTGTATTTGTAATGACAATTTCTTTAATTTCAGAACTTTCTAAAATTTCCTTTGCATTTCCTGAGAACAATCCATGAGTAGCAAAAACAATAACTTCTTTACTTCCTTTTTCTAAAAGAGCTTTTGAAGCAAGAGATATTGTCTTTCCAGTATCAATTATATCATCTACTATTATTGATATTTTATCTTCAACATCACCTACAACATTCATAACCTCAGCTTGATTTGGAGAAGGTCTTCTCTTATCTATTAAAGCAATTGGAAGTTCTCCAAGTTTCTTAGCGAATAATCTTGCTCTTCTTGTTCCTCCAACATCAGGAGAAACAATTACAAAATCTCTGGGATTTAAATCATTATAATGCTCTAAAACATAATCTTTAAAAACAGGTATAGCATATAAGTTATCTACTGGTATATTAAAAAACCCTTGAATTTGCTCAGCATGTAAATCAACTGTTAAAACTCTACTTGCTCCAGCTACTTGTATTAAATCACTTATAAGTTTAGCACTTATTGGAACTCTTGGAGCATCTTTTCTATCTTGTCTTGCATACCCAAAGTAAGGAATTACTGCAGTTATATTATTAGCGGAAGCTCTCTTTACTGCATCTATAATTAATAATAATTCCATTATATTATCAGAAGGAGGATTTGTGGATTGAATTATAAAAACATCATCTCCTCTAATGCTCTCAAGTATTTGAACTCTTATTTCACCATCTGAAAATCTATCTACAATATGTTCAATAGGTTTTGTTGAAACATAATTGCATATTTCATTTAATAATAGTTTTGATGCATTTCCACCTAAGATTTTAAAACTACTCAAGAATGGAGCTGACCGGACTCGAACCGGCGACCTCCTGGGTGCAAACCAGGCGCTCTCCCAACTGAGCTACAGCCCCAGATTAAGTCTTAAAATTTTAAAGCAGAAATATTTAAAAGTTTATACCTTAAAATTTTTAAACTATGTATCAAATGTTAGCAAAAGTTCTACTAAATATAAGAGGTAATTTAGTACCTATTCAATTGAGAGAACCTAGATGCAAGATATATTTGTTTGATGATTCAATTTGGTCTTTATTAAGAGAGATTTATTTATTAGAAATTTATGGTGAAATTAAAGACTTAAGAGGTATTGTGATAGATGCTGGAGCGCATTGTGGATTATTTTCGATTCCAGCTTCATTTTATGTTAGTGAGGTTATTTCTATTGAACCAAATCCAATAAGTTTAAAAATCTTAGAGTTAAATAAACTAATAAATATGAGGGAAAACATTAAAATTTTACCCTTTGCATTATACCACATTAAAGATAAAGTGAAATTGAAAATTAGTGAATTTTCTGAAGAAAGCACAATAAGTAAGGAAGGTGACTTGCAAGTTCAAACAATAACTCTTGATGAAATTCTAAAGGATTATACTGAAATTTCTCTATTAAAGATTGATATAGAAGGATCTGAATTTGAGGTTCTTTTAAATACAAGCGCGGAAAATTTGCAAAAGATTAATAAAATTGTTGGAGAACTACATTATGAAAATGAAAGTTTAAGAGATAAGCTAAGAGATTATCTTGAATCTGTTGGATTTGAATTTGAAGAATTTGAAAAAAGTACAATTTATAATTCAAAATCCATTTCTAAAGTCTTAAAAAATTCAAAAAACATAGAAGGTCAATTTTATAGAAAAATTACAAATTATATTTACTTAATTTTACCAATTAGAAAGCCTATTCGTTCATTAAAGAAAACTACTCTTTTTGTTGCAAGAAAAATTAAAACATAATAATTTTTGGTTCACCTTAAAATTTTCAAACTATGCTAACTTTAATAAATTTCATTTCTCCCATTTTAAATTCACCCTTTTCCCTTTCATCTAACATTTTATCTACATTCTCAAGGCCTGAGGCAGTTCTTTTTAGTCCTCAACTTCTTGGAAAAGATTTATCGCTTGAATTCTCTTACAGCTCTGAATTTTCTAATATGATTAATAAATATTTTTTTGGAGTTCAATTTTATAATTTTGGATTTGGGTGGCATTCTATAAAAGCGGATGAATTTTTTGAGAATCTATTTTCAGTTGGAACAAGTTATAGAAATTTGGGAATTGGTCTGAATATAGAACCTCAAAACGTAATGAACGATATTGGAAATATTGAAACAAGGTTATATTTAAGAGGAGTTGCTGGATTTTATAATTATTTTGAACCTTTTTGGTTTGCAGGGAGTTTTATTTACGGAGGAAGTGAAAATAGAAATGCTGGAATTTTCTCAATAAGATATAAATCAAGAATATACGATATATTTATAGATGCAATACTTGAAGAAAATTATCCACTTTCATTTTCAATAAGTTCTCTATTATACGTTCATCCCATAGTAAATATTTTACTTGGCTATAATACTGCAAACATGACATTTAATGCAGGCTTGATTATTTTAAAATCAAAAATGAGAATTGGTTATAAATTTAAAACACATCCCTTTCTCGGAAATTCAAATAGTATAGGAATTGGTTTTTAAGCTTTAAAATTTTAGAAATTGGATGGTATAATAATAAATTCAGGAATTATTGATTATGAAAAAGGACTTGAGATACAAAGATTATTGCACAAGTTGAGGAAAGAAGAGAAAATTCCAGATACTTTATGGCTATTAGAACATGAACCAGTTATAACACTTGGAAGAAGAGGAAAAAATGAAAATTTAATAGTTTCTGAAGATTATCTAAAAGAAATTGGTATAAAAGTATATTATGTTGAAAGGGGAGGAGATATTACGTATCATGGTCCTGGACAAATTATTGGTTATCTATTTTTTAGGATTGAAGGGCTAAACAGTGTTAGAGCATTTGTAAGAAAATTAGAACAAGCAATTATATTAGCATTAAAAAATTTAAATATAAACGCTCATCAAATAGAAAACTATACAGGAGTATGGGTAGGAAACAATAAAATTTGTGCTATTGGAATCGCTGTTAAGGATTGGGTAACATTTCACGGTTTTGCTCTTTACTTAAATCCAATAATGGAGCATTTTAATTATATAATTCCTTGTGGTATTAAGGATAAGGGAATAACGAGCATTTATAAAGAATCAAAAATAAACGATAAGGAGCTTGTAAAAAATACATTAAAGTTTGCTTTTGAAGAGATATTTAACCTTAAGTTTAAAAACTTAAGTTTAAGAGAACTTATAGAAAGGGAGGCAAAATATGTCCAAAATTATAGAACTTGATATTTTTGGATGGGAAAAAGTTTATGTTAAGGAAATTTATGGAAATTTTATATCTTTTATAGCTATTCATAGCACAAAAAGAGGGCCTGCGCTTGGTGGATGTAGATTTTATCACTATGAAAATCATAAAGCAAAAGCTGCCCTTGCTCTTGAAGATGTTTTAAGATTATCAAGGGGTATGACTTATAAAGCAACTGCTGCAAACTTACCTCTTGGTGGTGGAAAAGCTGTTATTATTTCTGATTTTTACGACTTAAAACCTGATATTAGAAGAAATTTATTTGAAAGTTTTGGAGATTTTGTAGAAGAAATCAAAGGAAAATACATAACTGCAGAAGATGTAGGAACATTAGTAGATGATATGAAAATTGTAAGTGAAAGAACAAAGCACGTTGTAGGACTTCCAGAGAGTATGGGGGGACTTGGAGATCCCTCTCCTGTTACTGCGATTGGAGTATTTACTGCAATAAAATACGTTACTGAAAAACTTCTATATAAAAATCCTTCAAATACTACAATTTTATTACAAGGTTTAGGAAAAGTTGGAAGTCATTTATTAGAACACTTGTATAATGAAGGTTTTAAAATATACATTAGTGATGTAAGTCCAAAAGCTATTGAAAATGCTTTAAACAAGTATAATAACCTAAAATACGTTCCTCCTGATGAAGTTTTTGATATTGAATGCGACGTATTTTCTCCAAATGCTCTTGGAAAAGTTATAAATCGTCATAATGTTGAAAAAATTAAACATAAAGCAATAGTAGGTGCTGCTAATAACCAAATGGAAAACTATGAAGTTGCTCAAAGACTTCAAGATAGGGGAATTATATATGCTCCAGACTATACTGTAAATCTTGGGGGATTAACGCTTGTTTATTATGAATATGAATTTAGAATTGGGAAACAAAATGATAAAGAAAAAGCAAAAAATATAGCTATTGAAAAAACTAAAGAAAACGTTATTAAAAATTTAGAAGAAGTTTTTGAGATTGTAAAAAAGACGAATAAAAGTCCTGCTATTGTAGCAGATGAAGTTATAGAAGATAGATTAAAGTGAGAAAATTGGGAATTATCTGTTCTGGGGGACCCGCCCCCGGTATAAATTCAGTTATCAGAGCAGTTGTAATTCAAGCAAGGAATATGAATTTAGAAGTCATTGGGTTTATTGATGGATTTTATTATTTGAGCAAGGGAAAGTTAATTTATAAAAACTTGAGTATCGAAGATGTAAGCAAAATACATCATTCTGGTGGTTCTATTATTGGAACATCGAGAGGAAAACTTTCTGATGAAGAAATTACAAATATTTATAAGAGTTTATTAAAATCTGGAATAAGTTATTTAGTTTCAATAGGTGGTGATGGAACTGCAAGTTTAATTTATAAAATTTCAAAGATTGATAATGACTTTCCTCTTCCTTTAAATAGTAGAACATTTGGATTTGAAACAGCAAGAAATTTAGGTATGAATTTAGTTTTAAACTTAATAGAAGATGCAAGAGTTTTAAAGAGATGGTTTTTCGTCCAGGTAATGGGAAGAGAAAGTGGACATTTAGCAATTGGAATAGGAAAGAGTTCAGGAGCAACTTTAACAATAATTCCAGAAGAGTTTAAGAACTATAAAAAAATTCCAATAGATTTTGTTTTGGATATTTTAGAGGGTTCAATTATAAAAAGATTAGCGTTAAATAAGTCATATGGGGTGGCTATTATAGCTGAAGGTGTTTCCCAAAAATTAGATTTGGATACATCAGGTTATAGAACATTATCAGAATTTCCATTAGTTGAAATATTATCACAAAAAGTTCAAGAGCGCCTTAAAAGTAGAAATATAAACATCACTATTATTCCTCAAAATATTGGTTATGTATTAAGAAATGCCCAACCTATTGCATTTGATATCGCTTATACTATAACACTTGGATATGGTTCTGTAAAATGTTTATCAGACAATAGCATCCATTGTGGGGTTGTTAATCTAAAAGGGGACAGAGTTGAACTTTTGAATATGGAAGAAATAGTCGAAAATGAAAGAATTAAGATTAGGTACGTTGATTTAAATGGAGATATATATCAATCAGCTTATTACTATATGATAAGGCTTAAAAAGGAAGATTTTGAAGATGAAGAGAAAATCCTTAAAATGTCAAATTGTGCAAATATGAGCAAAGAAGACTTTGTTAAAAAATTTAAATATACAACTGAATTTCCACCGATATGATAATTATTTTAATAAACTGTTCAGATAGTTTGATGGAGAGACTTTGGAAAACCGCAAGTCTTTGGAGAGCTGGAGAGAATATTAAGAAAGTTGATATTGCAAGAGATAGTTTAAAAAAATGTCCACAAGTAGTAGCATGGTTATTTAATAATAAAATTGGAAAGAGAGATAGATTTGCACTTAGAGCTATTAGAGATATGTTTATAGACAATTATACCAGAACTATTCCATATGTAAAATTTGCTTTACTTTCAAATGATACACTAAAAGTCAAAGATGTTTTATATCTTGTAAATGAATGGAAAGTTAAGGAAATAGGTGATGTTTTATGGCAAATTTTAAATAGATATGACGATAGAGCTCATATTTTAGCTTCTATTATTAGAGCAATGGGTAATTTAGAAGATAAAAGCTATGGTAAGTATTTACTCGAATATGTTGATAATGAAGATGAAATTGTAAGATATAGAGCAATTCAATCACTTGGAAAACTTAAATATTATCCATCAATTGCTCATATTATACCTCACTTAAACGATAGCATATTTACAATTAGATATATTTCTTGTTGGGCTCTCTATCAAATGAAAGATAGCTCATTTAAGGAAATTGAGAAGTTTTTGAGAACTTGGAACAATCAACAATTTATGTACTTTGCAAACTTAACATTATCAGGTGCTTGCATTTCTAAGTGAAAAATTTCCTTTATATTATTGGGAAACGCTTCTTTTGCTTAGAGCTAATTTTACAAGTTCTTGAACACTTAGATTCCCTTTTTCTTTAATTATTGAAATCAAACTGTTTTTAGCATCTGTATAATTAATTCCTAAGCTCAATAAGACATTCAGAGCATCCACAAAATCTTGAGTAAATTTGGACAATTGGCTTGGAATTTCTTGAATCTTATCTTTCATTTCAATAATTATACGTTCTGCAGTTTTCTTACCAATTCCCTTAATTTTCATTAGATGTTTCACATCTTCTCTTATTATGGCTTCTTGGAATTCAACTAAATCCATTTGAGATATTATGCTTATAGCAATATTTGGCCCAATTCCTGATATTTTTAAAAGTTCATTAAACCACATCTTTTCGCTTTCATCTAAAAACCCATAAACACTAAAACTATTTTCACTAAAAATTAATTGAGTATAAATAAAAACTTCTTCACCCATCAAAAAATTATATTTATAAGGCACGATAATTTCAAAATAAATATCTAAAACGTTTAAAATCAATTTATTTCCAATATACTTACTAACTTTACCTTTTAATGCCCAAATCATATTTATTGAAAAATGTCCAAATCAGAGCAAGAGCGTCACTTTCATGTTCGTTTAATTTTTTATTTAGTTTAAAAAGAGAAGTTATCATATATTGAACTTGATGTTTTTTAGCTAAACCAAATCCAGTTGTAGAAAGCTTTACTGAAGTTGGAGAAATTTCAAATATTTCAATATTCTTCTTTTCAAGCAATAACTGAATAATACCTTTTACACTTGAAAGAAGCATAAGGGTTTTAACATTTTTATGATAAAAAGGACTTTCTATTAGAGCTATATTAGGCCTAAACTTATCAATTATTTCTTCGCTTTTTTCATATAAATATAAAAGGCGTTTTGAAGTTCTTAGATTTGTAGTTCTAATAGTAGTGCTAAAAACATAGTTTAAATTCTCAGTTAAAACAATACCAAGATTTCTAATTGAAATATCAAAAGCTATAATTCGCATTTACTAAAAATCTTTATACTTGCTTTAAATAATTTCCTTTTTACTCTCAGCTTTCTTCTTCAATATTTTCAATCTAAATTTATCTTCCCTTTCTCTATCCTCTAAAACTTGTCTAATAAATTTTGCTTGTTCTCTCATATCTGGAATCAATTTTTGTTCAAGAGCATTTACCCTCCTGTTTGTTTTTCTAATTTCTTCTCCAAATTTTCTTAGTTTATACTCCAAAGGAACAACTCTTAAAATCGCATCTATGCTTTTCTCAAATGAACTTGCAGTTAATTGAACTCTTGAAGTGATACTAATTGGTGAAAAACCTCTCTTTAGAGCACTTTTTACAATATCTCCATATTTAAATTCAGTTACTTTCACTCCCCAAGCTTTTCTCGGAATTATTTCAATTTCTAATTTCTTGCCTGAACTTAATGCTATTGATTCAAGTGCTTCTCTTCCATCTATACCAATTGTTATTATTAGCATATTTATACTTTTTCTTAACTCATCTTCAAGAACTTTTCTTTCCTTTACTATTAATGATATAAGTTTTCTAAATTCATTCATTAGGGCATCTCTTTTATTCTTTAGTAAGTTTGCACCTTGAATAGCCATTTGTATTTGTCTTCGAAGATTCAAAAGGTTCATTCGAGTTGGACTAATCTGTTGCATAATATGAAAATTTTAAAGCTTTAATTTATAATTTATTTTTGATTTTGTTTATGATAATCGGGAAAATTATAATTGACAACAAGTAAGATGAAAGAACAAATCTGAAATTAGTGTCAGGTGTTATAAATATCAAAATTAATATGTTAAACAAGCTAGGTATAGTCAAAGTTCTTAATTTTGGCAAGAGAATAAATGTAGCCAATAGAGCATATGTATAAGTTGAAGGCTTAAAAAGAAAAGGGAA
>JBDRXT010000009.1:0-21317 GCA_039803045.1 Caldifarciminota bacterium | reverse complement strand
TGTGTTCGAGTTGGAATACAGAATTACTTTATACCAGCTGTTTTGATAGGAAGTAAAAAATTTCTTGGTATTGACGTACCAAGAAAAGTGTTCTATATATGGATAGCAAGATATCCAAAGAACGGTAAAGAGATAGTTTCAATAACGGTCCAAGATATGGGTACAGGAGAAAAAAGAGAAGTAAAAAAGGAAACGGAATGAAAGATTATGAAATAGTAAAAGTATTATATAAATTGTTCTTTTTTTTTATTCTTTATTTTTCACTTATTTTTTAGCAAAAGTTTTAAATATACGTAAAGCTAAAAATTAATTTTGGAGGTGAGCGTATGTCTCAACAAGAAGAAGTTAAAGTTGTAGAAAGAAGAACAGTTAGGGTTATGTTCTGTAAATGCCCATTGTGTGGTGCATGGCATCCAAAGAAAACAAGAGGTGCGTGAAAAATGCTCCAAGACCTAGGGTGGACAAGAAAAAGAATAACAGCTTACAAAATTGCTAGTGCACTTAATAAACTTGCAAAAGAAATTGACTTTCCAGGATACATTGATATAAGTACTGAAAATGACTCGTATGGAGAATACTACTTGTTAATGATGGAATACTTCCCATCAGTTCCTTCATTTTCTTACGAAAAATTAAGAAAAATCATTGAACTAAAAGAAAAATTGATGGAGGAGTTAGAATGAATATGGAAGAGTGGAAAGCAATAACAATTCAAAAAATTCTTTTTCTTCAAGAGAAATATAGTGAAAATAAAGAAGTAATTTCAATACTTGAAAAAATAAAACAAAAACTTGATTATTTAAACTTAACTAATCTTCCTGACGCATTACTTACAATTCACTTTTCTTCCAAAACCATTCCAGAACTCTCAAGTTTACTCCCTAACATTGAAGATATTATTGATTGGTATAGGAGATGAAAAATGGAACATGAATTAATTGAAAGATATAGAAAATTAAATACAACAATTCTAACGCTTCATGATAAAATCTTAAGACTTGAAGAAAAGATAAGAGAACTTGAGAATAAATATGAAAAATTACAAACAAAAGAAAAATTAAACGAAGATTTAATAAAAAATCTCGATGGATTAGTCAGTGAACTTTATGATAAATATTATTCAATAAAAAAATAAATAATTTTTTTATATTTGGTAGAAATGAAAGAAATTCTTAATCAAAATAAATTTACAGTTTTATTTTCTGGTGGAAAAGACAGTCTAGCAACTTTGCTCTGGATTATTGATAATGTTAATCATAAAAATTGGAATATTTTATATATTGAAATGACGAATAATACTCATCCATTATGTACAAAATACGTTTATGAAATTGTTGAACATTTTAATTTATTAAATAATTTTATACATGTAAAAACACAAGATTTTTTTGAATTAATGAATAAATGGGGACCTCCATTGCCATTTTATCGTTGGTGTTTAACTCTAAAAAGCAATCTTATTAAGAAATATGCATATTTTATAACAGTTTCAGGTATAAAGAAGTCAGATAGTAAAGTTAGAAAAAAATTACAAATACTAAGTATTTGTAAAAAAAGTAAGAAATTAGATATTAAACCAATCCTGGAATGGTCAAATAAAGATGTTTATGCTTTTATTAAAGAACATGGCATATCAATGAATCCATGTTATAAACTCTATGGCAATAGTGGAAATTGTATGTTTTGCCCTTATGCTGATAAAAATCACATAATAAACGTAATGTCAGATAAAGAATGGGGTGAAAAAATTAGAAAAGTATTATTAAAAAATAAAATGAAAATGATGAAAGGAAGAATTGGAAAAGAAATTTATGAAAGATGGATGAATGGACAATTATCATTAATTTCTTATTTATGAAAGAAATATTTTTTATATTATTATTTTATTTTTTTATTTTATTTTATTTTTTTATTGAATCATTTAATGATTTTGTTTTTCTCACGTAAAGGAACAAAAATTTTATAAACCCCTTACTTTCTATTAGTAAGTAGGGATTTATATGTTAGGTGTTCCTCGAGAAGTTATTTGTAAAAAATGTGGTTATAAATGGTATACAAGAAGTTTATTAAAATATATCACATGTCCAAATTGTCATTATAAAATTCATAACGTAGAATAAAAAAGAAAGGGGAAAGGCATGAGTCAAGAACACATATACGAAAAAGCAGTTATTAAACCTTTTGATTCTATAGAATTTTTAAAACAAGCTTGGGATTATGATGAAAATTATTACTATAGTATTGTTGTTATTAATAATGGCATTGATTATAAACATTTTTCAAAAGATTTTGAAGCAATAAAAGAATATTTAGAGAACATAAAATATGGTAATCACGTTTACTTTCAAGTTTTACCTTTATCGAAAAAGCCAGATAAAGGAAGGGGTGATAGTTCTTTAATTGAAAAAGGAAAATGGCTATGGATAGATTTTGATTATAAACAAGTGGTAGAGAACCCACATGAAATAATTTATGAAAAATCTTTTGATCACGCCCTTACATGTTATTATAAAGAAGGGGAAAAATGGATTTATGTAAAAAGACCCCCTTTAAATCAAGTTTTAGAAGAAGTAAAGAACAAAATTGGATTTATTCCTACTATTGTTGTTGATAGTGGCGGGGGATATCACTTTTACTTTAAATTAACACATGAAATAGAAGCAAATAAACTAAAAGAATTAGAGAATTGGTTAGTAGATAAATTAGGGGGAGATCCTCAAGCCAAGGACCTAGTAAGAATAATGCGTTTACCAGGTTCAATCAATCCTAGAGTAAAAAGACTTTGTAAAGTAATTTTTCAAAGTAAAGAACAAATCAATCCTGAGGTTTTATTTGAAAAAATTCAACAAGAGGAGGCTTTTGAGAAAAAACAATTGAGAGAATTACAATTAAGAGAATTAAATGATAGTGAAATATTAAGAATAATAGACTTAATAAGAGATTCTTACAAACCTGGCTTTAGACAATCTCTTTGTTTGTATCTTTCAGGATGGTTGGCAAAAGCGAGAATATCACCAATTTCAGTAATAAAAATAATAAAAACACTTTATGAATCTACAGGAGATGAAGAACAATTAAAAACACGACTAGGCGCAGTAGTTTATTCGTTTAAAAAAGCAGGAATAAATATAGATGAATATTCTTCAGATATTGAAAGAATTGTAGAAGTAAAGCCATATGGACTTGAAAGAGAAATTAATGAAAATAAAATAAAAGGTATTTCTGGTTTGCAAGAAATTTTTGAAAGAACAATGGGGGAGGAGAAAGCTTTAGCTGTTCTTCATGAATTAAGTGAAATACTACAAACATTAAGCCCTTATCATGATTCAATTATTGAATTAATAGATTATGAAAAACAAATTTATGTTATAGCAAACTTAAGAAAAAAGATTATTGCTAGAGCAAAAAGAGAAAATAATACATTAATTTATAAAGAAAGAATTTGTGTTGTTTCACCAACAAGGGTTTTTGTTTACTCAAATCCCATTGGAGGAATAACAAAATATGAAATTGTTTTTGAGGGAACAACGTTACAAAAACCCCTTGTTGTAGGTCCTGCAACAATAGATGAAATTGCAGATCGATTAATTGCTGAGGGTTTGGTTTATCATAGAAAATTAATTTATGATTCATTAAGTGCAATTGCACAAGCTTTCATAAGAAAGGGAAAAGCTGAATTGAGAACAGAAATTGAAAGTCCTGGCTTTTACTTTATTAATAATAAAATTATTGCTATAAAAATAGAAAAACAAGATTTTGAAAAAGAAAAACTTAGAGAGAGTTTAAAACTATTGAATGAATTAGCTGAAGTTTGGTTTAAACATATTCAAGACAAATTTTCATCAATAATTAAGTGGGGAACAATAGCGCCCTTTGGGTATGTACAAAAACAAAGAGGGAAATGGATTCCCTGGCTTTATCTCTTTGGTGATTCTGCAACTGGAAAAACAACATTGGGAAGAATAATATTGAAAATGTGGGGTTTAGATACAAAACATGAAAAAACTGGAGCAAGTATTGATACAATTCCAAGGATTGGTTATGTTCTTAGCATGTCTACTTTTCCAGTATTAATAAATGAACCTGGAAATGCTTTAACAAAAGAAGAAGTAATAGAAACTATTAAAAATGCCATAGATACTACGTTAGTGAGAGGCAAATACATAAGAGGGGCTTATTCAGAAATACCCGCACTATCAAACTTGATATTCACAAGTAATAAATTCTTTCCAAAAGATGATGCATTATTAAGAAGATTGAAAATTATTCAATTCTCTTTTGGTGAAAAAATTCCAATAGAGAAACAAAGAGAGTTTAAAGAAAAAGTAGAACAAAGACTTAATTTACTTTCAGAAGTAGGTAAATGTATAATAAAACAAGTATTAGATGGACAAGAATTAGATAGTAAATTATTACTTGAAAATTGTTATAGAATTGCAGAGCTTGAAATTCCTCAATGGTTAAATTTAGAATATGTTGAAGAACAAGATTTCTGTGAAACAATTATTGAAGAATTCATAGAAAGATTTAGAAAATACGTTAATGATCTTTTTGCAAAATATATATCAAGAATCATTGAAGTAAGTTCTTCAAGTGTGGGAAAAATAACCCCAGATTCAATAGAGTTTGAGAGAAGATTAAGAATATTACTTGAGAAAAATCTTCTTCCTGGCTGTAGAATAAATGAAGAAGAAATAATAATAACTTCAAGTCTTTTGAGAGAAATAGAACTTGAAAATAAAATATCATTAAAAAGCTTGGCAGAACTACTTAATTGGGAATATGGTGTCTTCTGGTTAAGTAATAAAAGCATTAGAGCAATAAAAACACAATTTAATAGATTTTTAAATCTTTTTACTAATGAATCCTTACACAAACCGTGTAAGGATCCATGATAGATCCTTACACGCATGTGAAAAAAAACCGTGTAAGGACCATCAAATTTGATGTAAAATTGATATCCTTACACCCTTACACGCTTCTGAGTACTATACTCAAACTTTTTTTTCATAAAGTAAAAACTGGTGTAAGGGTGTAAGGGTGTAAGGTGTGTAAGGTGTGTAATGTGTGTAAGGATATATAATATAATATAATATATATTTTTTAAAAAATATATATTATATTATATATCAAAACCTAGTTTTTATTATTTTTTATGAGAAAAAATTAATAGAATAAAAAATTTTTAAAAGGATAAAAAAATTCAAAAATATATGAAAGAAATAAATAACAATATATTGTTAGAATAAAAAGAATAACGATTAATACTTTTTCATCTGATTTTTTCAAAGTTAATAAAACCATTGAAAGAAAAACAATTGAAATAATTGTTCTATATAAAATAGGTAATAATATGATTAATGGATAATAATTTATACAAATAAACATATATGTTATATTAAATATAATTCCTAAAATAGATAAAAAAGAATTTACGAAATAAAGAATTTTAGGATAGTTCAAGAACTTCTCCCTACTTATTTAATCTTTCACCTAGCATATAAAAATTCTTTCATTATATATCCGTTTCCCGCTCTAGGTCTTTGTGGGTTTTCCTAGGGCGGGTTGTGCCTCAGCCCTGCGGTTCACCGTGGTCACCGACCACTCCACGCAGAGGTCATGGGTACCCTTGTTCACTTAGGGAAAGAAAGAGAACATTTTTTCCTATTTTTTTCATAAAAATTTCTTCACTTAGAGCCCTAAGTGAATGTTTTCAATTGTTTCAATTGAAACCATCAAACAATTGTTTCATATGAAACCATCAACTCATAAAAAATTATGTAATAATATTATTATATAAATATATTATATTAAATATAATTGCAAAAAAGTTTTTTATTCTTCATCACGTGTAAAGAATTTTATTAAAGCAATTGTAAAGTTTATAGTAATAATTAATCCAACAATAATAAAAACTTCTCTTGGAAGAAATGGAAATAATAATCCAACAAAAGCAACTGACACAATTGATGGAATAATAAAACTTTGTGATCTCAAAAAGAGAATAATATTTAGAAAGAAAAATAGTAGTATGTAAAACCAATTTCCAAGTACTAATGAAAAAGTATCAAAAAACATTTTGAAAAGATTCAATTGAAATAATTGTTCCCAAAGTATTTGTGAACTATTAAATATTATTTCATTCATTATTATGCCCCCCTTCTAAATCTCAATAATAATTGTGCTAATCCAATATAAAAAATAATTATCAAGGGACTACAAATTATTGATGAAAGCCATAATGGTAAGAATGAAGATAAAAATGATAGAAAATAAACTGGGGCAATGACAATTAATGATAAAATCATGAGAACAGCTTTTATAACTTCCCAACCAAAAACATATGCTACAGGTGTTAAATTCCCAGCTTCAGATAAATCTATATTCTCTACTGTTGTCATAAAAGGAATACTAAAAGGTGGTGACCACCAACCTGAGAATGATGTTAAATATGCCCCTATTGATAAACAATAAATTACAAACATCCATCTAATAAAATCCACTATAATCTCCCCCTTATCATTATTGCCCAAAGAACAGTTGCCACAAGTATAGCTATTGCAAAATTGAGATTTATATTTAACCAACCAAAATATGCAAAAATTGTTAATAATGAACTTCCAAGAACAGCGCCATATCTAACATATGGTGATGGGAAAATTGTTGTAAATAATAAAATTGAGAAGAAAGAGAGTAGTTCTTTTAATGGAAAACCAAGAACATTTCCAAAAGGGAATTCAATTATTGAAAGAGTAATATCTTTCTTTGGATAATAAGTTAAATTATAAATATATTCTTTTTCATTTTTCTTAAAATAGAAATCAATATAATAAATTTGTGATATATTCAAATCATTCCTCACAATATTTATATAATTACCTTCAATTGATTCTCTCACAATAATATCACTTTGATTCCTCAAAATCACTTCCACATAGTTTGATGTAGTATCTGAAAATACAATTGAAAGAGTTTGATTATTCAACCATGTGTAATTTATCACAGTTGGATTTTCAATTTTTAAATTTGTTATCACAATTGTATAAGAATTTGAAGTACATAATAATTGTCCATAATTAAAAACATCTCCTCTCTCTGATTGCAATTTAATTATATAATATCTTTGATAATGAAGATAAACCGAAGTTTGTAATGATGCCCCCATAATATCCTCTGTTAATTTTGTTCCATCAGTAAGAAAAACTGTTAATTTTGTATTTATTCTAAATTTTCCAGTATAATCAACAACATTGAAGTTTACTAAAGTAATATATTGTGGTTGTGATATTAATAAAATATAAATTGTTCCATTACCAGGATTCACTATTTGTCGATGTTGTGGATAAATAACCGATCCTGAGGTATATTCTGCAATTATTCTTAAAACTTGAATTGGTATTTGAGAACAGAGAATAAAGTAATTAGAAGATAATGTTGATATTTCTTCCCCTTGTGAATAAATTAAATTGAGTTTTATTGCCCATGGTGATTCAAAATTATTCCATAATGTTCTTGTTACTTCATCTTGAATAATAACATTAGAAAGTAAGTAAAAAGGAGATTCTACTGAGAAAATTGCTTTTTTCAATAAAACGTTATAACTATACACAGAATAACTCGTTTGTTGAAGATAAACATAAATTTCAAAAACTGCGGGTTTTACTATTGGAGTAGTTACATTTACCCAATCATCAAAATAGAGATAATTAGTTTGTCCTAAATTACTATATGTAAATAATGTCGTTCCTCCATATTTTACTTGAAAATAAATCCATCTATTATCAGGAGTTGTTATATCAACAAATAAGCGAATACTTGCATTTATTGGTTGATCAACAAAAAAACCTTTTCTTAAATAAAGATTATAAGTCCAGGTTGTTCTTCCATAGTCATCTCCAATTATAGACCCTCCAGTCCAACCATCCCATTCTCCATTTCCATCTTCATCTATAACAATTGCTAAAGAAGGTTGGATAATGAAAACTATTGAAAAAAGAACAAGTATTATTATTATTTTTTTATGGATAGACATAGCCATAGGTTTTCTCCTCTTGAGCTCTTATTAATAAATAAACAACAAGAAGAATAAAAAGAATAATTGGAAACCATAACCATAGACTATGTAATTGTGTCATTGCATTAATTCCTACCTCTGTTCCATTCCATAAAGGTTGTGTTACAGTTAAAATATCTTCAAAAGGCTTAAATAGAACAACATAAAGAATTGATCCTACAAAAAGAGTTATAATTACGTAGAAAATAACCATGAAAATTTTTTACCACCCCTTATAAACTTTTCTATTTCCTTCAAATTAACTTTTTCCTTCCATGTTCTCCCTCCATAGTATTTTCTTAAAATCATTCTATAATTAAATGATGTATAATTAAGGAATGGTTCAAATTTTGGAAATGTAGTTTTTATATGAGGATAAGTTGGTTTATCAATCGGTGGCAATCTTGGAATAAATCTTGGTGTTAAAGCACCTTCTTGTATTAAATCATCTTTTAATTTATTAATTGTTTTTAAACTATTTTCTAATGTTGATTCATCAAATATTTTTTCAAGAAAAATTTCTTTCAATTTTTGATTTTCAGTTAATCTTTGTTCTTCTTCTAATCTTTGTTCTTCTAATCTTTGTTTTTCAATTAATCTCTCCTCTTCTTCAATTAATCTCCCCTCTCTTTGAATTTCTTCATTTATTATTTTTTCAATTCTAAGTAATCTTTTTTCTTCTAATCTTTTTTCAAGTTCTTCAAAAGATGAAAAAGTTTCTATCTCTGTAAATGGTTTTATTTCTTCAATAGATTCAAAAGTTCTAATAGGTTTCATTGTTGTTGTTTTTATTTCCATTTTTTCATATTGTTGATAAGAGCTTGTTGTTCTTTGAATAATTTCATTAATATTATTATAATCTTTTTTCTCAATTAAAATTTGTTCAGCTTTTGATTTTCCAATGGGGTTCTCTATAGATTTCTCTATAGATTCTACTTTTTCTATTTTTTGTTCTATTTTTGGTCCTTCATAGAAATCTTTAAAATCACTTTTCAACCCCCTTCCTTGAAATCCTTTTTGAGAAGCTTTTTCTTCTTTTATTGGATATATTCTTGTTATTTTTTCATAAACTACTTCATCATAATCAAATACGCCAGGAGATTTTTCTACAATTTTCCATTCTTTTGTTGTATATCCAATGGGGATATCTTTTCTTGGAATCATTCCTTCAGTTTCTTGTTTTAAAAGTATGGCATTTAGTGGATCAGTTTGAGAGAAAATTGTTCTTTCAGCTATTCCTTCTTTTGAAAATGCTTCTATTACTTCTTCAAAGGGTTTTTTGAAAATATTTTTTGTTCCTTCAACTATTTTCTCTACTCCTTCTTCAATTGTTTTTACTCCTGGAATTTTTGATTTTAAATGTAAAAGATCTAATTCTAATTGTTTTCCTGGTTCTATTCTTAAGAAATTTAAAGGTAATCCAATCTGAATGACTTCGCCGATAAAAGCACCCCAAAAATATTTTGGGTGTTTTTCCATAAACTCTTTACTTTCACTTTTTCCCCTTAATAAATACTCAATAGCAATGCCAGGAATTGAAGGAACAGGAGCAACTATTGATTCAAAACTTCCAACAAAACCAGCTGTATATTCTGATGCTCCTTTTATCACATCACTAGCCATAATTGGTTGTTCTTTCTTTGCTTCTTCTCTTACTTCTTCTATTGGTTTTGTAACAATTCCAACATCAGCGGACATAAATGAAGATTTTATGACAGGAAAATCCCCCCCTTGCTTTAATTTTTCGCTGAAAGCCTCACCTTTTTCAAGAATTTGTTGAGTTAAAGGAACTCTATAAGTATCTTCTAATTTTCCTTCTTCTCTCAATGAAGGAACATATCTCTGTGGCTTGATTTCTTCTATTGGAGGGGTAACAATATCTCCTACATAAGGAACAGAAGCAAAAGTAGGATATGAAAAATCATATGATTCTTCTCTTTTTTGTTCTTCTCTTACTTCCCCCCCTATTGTTTCTTCTTTTTTTATTTCTTCTTCCTTTATTTCATCTTTTTTTATTATTATTTCTTCTTCCTTTTTTCCCCCTTCTTCTTTTCTTCTTTCTATTTCTGCCCCAGGTTCTATTTGAACTCTCATATTTTTCCCAATATATTTTTTTATTTTGAATTATTTAAGCATTTTATCAAAAAACTTTTTATAGAATTTTTTATAAAATTATTTTGATAAAAATGAAAGGTAAAAATATATTTTTCTTCATATTACTTTTCCTTTTCTTAACTTCAAGTATTTCATTTTCTAAAGAACAGTGGAATCACCCCATAAAGCCATCTATAGAGAACAATAATATTATTACTTTCAATTATGGCAATGATGTTATAAAAATAAAATTTGATGTAAAAAACGCAGTAATTGATTTTAAAAAATCTTCATTAATGAAAGATAAAGCAAGCATAGATTCAGATTTAATAAGAATTGAATTAATTCCTGTTCCATTTTCAAATAAACTAAAATTTAACATTATTTCATTAACAGAAAGAGATCTTGAAGTAAAATTAACTATTCTTGGAAAATACAATAATGAAAAATCTCTTTCTAATGGTAAAACAAAGGAAGGAAAATTAACATTAGATTTAAGTGATATCCCCCTTGATAGAAATAATAAATTCATATTAAAAGCTTATGAAGTCATCGATCCATTTGTTTATTATGATGAAGAATTAGGAACATGGGTTTTCAATAATGAAGAAGATTTTAATCCTCGTGTTGTTAGTCTTTGTGGTAAAGTTTCATTAAATGGACAAACATGGAAAGATTCACTAGAATACTTTGAAATAAGAACACACCCATCATTTAGAATTCAAAATGATAGATATGTTTGGGAAATGTATGCT
The DNA here is from genome assembly GCA_039803045.1 of Caldifarciminota bacterium. Lineage (GTDB taxonomy): Bacteria > Hydrothermota > Hydrothermia > LBFQ01 > DSFT01 > DSFT01. The sequence goes on along the minus strand of JBDRXT010000009.1, from coordinate 10,415 downwards.
CAATCTAATGGTTCTTATGCAATTATGGAGTTTTGTATTCCAGATTCTTATGCTGGCTTAAGCATTGAAGAATGGAATGGAACAGCATGGGTTATAAGAGATGGGGCTTCTAATTATACTCTTTCAGTTCCATATTTATACAATTCTACTTCACAACCAGAGAGAGATTGGGGAACATTAAATACTTTAACACCATCTGGTACATTTGGAACATTGAAGAGAGTTCAATTAATTATTAATACAACATCAAGTTCAGTATTACTTAGAATTTCAATCCATTTCACATCTATTCCATCAATTTCATTTGATGGTGTAAATGATTACGTAGTAATTGGTTTACAACCTGATGGATCAGGAACACCATTTACTGTTTACGGTTGGAGTGAGATAACCATTGAGGAATTGATATATTCTATCCATCCAAAGGCGAACTATGCGCTTTCTAAGACCAGCATGATAGGCGATCATTGGATCGATAGGGTTGCAACATACTACAATACCGAGGGCAGACATGACTATACGTGGATGATTGTCGAGATGCAGACGAAGAGGTCAGACGGCTCAACGGGGTGGTATCCCACCAGCGTGTATGCGTATCGCAACAGCTGGGTCCACGTGGTCAGGAGGTTCACGGACTCAAGAGAACTGAGCTATTGGATCAACGGTTTAAGAGTGTACTACACAACCATACCATCCAATGAGTACACCATTTTTGAGTGGAATCCCGACAACAATGCAACGTATCCTGAACGTTATAAGAGGTTTGTTCTCGGAGCGAGTGTTGTTTTCAGCGAGTGGATGACCATCAAGTACAGCTACATTAGAATATATAATAGAGCTCTTTCAAATCAAGAAATTTTAAATAATTTAAATGGTATTATAAATACTACTGGATTGGTTGTTTATATTAACGCTTCTTCTTGGAACGGATCCGTCTTCGTTGACTGGTCGGGGAACAATAACCATGGAGTTCCTTATGGAAATGTTCAATATAAAATATGGAATGAAAATGGTTTTAAAGTTACATATGTAGGCGATATTTCTGATCCTAGTTTTTGTACATATGTTTATGGAGCATTCCTTCATTATGGTTCTGGTTCTGTAAATATTGCTCCAAAAGTAACAGCTAATGCAACATTTTCATGGATTCATCCAATATTTGGATCAAATGGAACATTCTATATTACAGGTATTGGAAGTAAAATAATGAAAGTAAGAGTAAATGGAACAGAAATTTTAAGCACAGTAATACCATTGCAATATCTTCAAGGAGATTCTTATATTGTAATTGCGGAAAGAGGAGATGGAAAAAGAAACTGCCCAATGTTAATTTATCAAGAAGGGGGAGACTTATTAGATGTTACATATAAAAAAGAACAAGATGTTGGAATTGCTTACTTTATTGTAAGAACTAATGGAACAGGAGAAGGGCAAATAAAAATTGATTTTGATAAACCTCCAAGAATGGTAATAGTAAATGGAGTTCCAGTAAAATGGTATTTTGAAAATGGAATATTAACAATAAATTATGTTCATAATTCAATTGCAACAATTGAAGTTAGTTATTTACTCTTTCCAATTGCAAGTATTTTAACTGCAATTACTTTACTCTCATTCATTAGTATTATTTTCAGTATGGGGATAATATTTCTTCTTTTAAGAAATGAAGGACTTGCTTTTGAGTATATTATTCCAATAATTGTGATTGCTGTTTCAGTAGTTCTAATTATGTTCATTCTTCAAGCATTTGCTTTAATATAATTTATTTTCTTTTTTTTCAAAAAATCTTTATATATTTCTTTTTCTAAAATATTTGATTGAAGAACTATGAAAAGAACATTTTTTAATAAAAAAGCAAACTTAGCACTTGTCACAACTCTAATAGTGACTATGGTTTTCTTAGCAGTGATGATTCCAGTAGGTTTAATGTTATGGCAAGGGATAACTGGATCAATAAATTCGACTGGATGGTCTGCTCAAGCACAACAAACACTTACAAATCTTAATCAGAACATAGGAATGGGTTTCACATTAACAGCAATTGTTCCAATAATTGTGATTGCAGGCGGAATTATCACACTATTGTTAGCCTTCTTTAAACAGGGGTGATAGTATCACCCCTATTTTTTTCTATAGGAGGGGAAAAATTGCATTTCTTTAGTTTTTTAATTGGGGTTGTTATTTTCTTTCTTTTCTTTATAATAGCTTTTTCTTTTCCAAAAGGAACACATTATAGAACAATTTTTCTCAGTATTTCATTTCTCTCTTCCATGGTGCTTGGTTTTTCAAGTCTTTTTATTGAAGGTTTTGAAACAATAATTACATCATGGGAATTGGCTACAATTTTTGGCATTCTTTCATTAACATCAATTCTTTTATTAATTGAAAATGCTTTCTTTACAATAAAAAGAGGAATAAAATTAACGGAGGAGGAATAAAATGGAAAGAAGAGAAGTTTATGAAACTGAAACTTATGTAACAGATGATAATAAAACAAAGCTCTTTGAATTAATGTTAAGAATAGATCCAGTAAAACTTGATGGTTTTGAAGGAACTACTGTTCCATTAGAGAGTACAACATATTTAACAGAGAGAGAAATTTATGATTATGAATTATCGTTAGAAGTTCAAGAGCTTCTTGATATTATAACTAAACCAGTAAGAGTTAGAAATGCTGAAAGAGTAATTGCAATGATTAATAAAAAAAGAAGTTCTTTTCTTGCAATTAGAAGATCAAGAGAAGGATTCTTTATAAGAGTCGCTGGAGCACCAATTCTAAAAACAACAGAAGTAGCTTCGCAGAAAGAAAAAGAAGAGAAGAAAGGATTTTTAGAAAGATTAAGAGGTGGAACATCATGATTCTACTTGATGATTTTACATATTTACTTTATAATATTTTAGCTGTTCTTTTTGGCATTTTTTTCATAGCTTTTATCTTTATAATATTAATTCTAATAACTTCTCCAGCACTCCCAGTTTTTCTTTCAAAATTAAAAAAACATGCTGTTCTTCTATCAATTTATAGAAGAGATGGAGTTCATAAGTTTAAAATTGGAGAATATACATTACAACATATAAGAACAAAAGATGGTTATTATATTGCATACCCCAAGGTCGCTGGAGTAAATAAAGGAATAATTGTTGCAACATGTTATGAAGAAACTGGAACACCTTTACATCCATACATGGCGGCGGCTTGTGGACTTTTAAAAAGTTATGGAATTCAAGATGCTGAAATTTGTCAATTATTCGAACTTTGGAAAAGAATGAAAGAAGAAGGTAAAGAACAAGAATTCAAAAGAATTTTACAATTTGATGAAAATTACAAAGACTTTTTAAATTCAAAAGTTTATCCAAGATGTACATGGAAGGAATTAATAACACATGTTCTCCAGGTTTATAATAATAATGTTGAAAGAGTCATAGATGTAATGAAAGAAATTGATGAAAAAATTCCAGAGGATAATCCAACACATCCAGTTTGGTATGATAAAGAAAAGAAAGCAATAGCTTGTAATGTTCTCGGTGAAGTAATTTATTGGGATAATATAAAAGACTTTCAAATTTATCACAGCGATCCATCAATGATTATGACTGCAGTCAAAACAGAAGCTTTAAGACTTGCACAAAAATACTTTAAAGATAGAACAGATTTGATATTAAAATCAGCTATTGCTTTTGCTATCATAATTGGAGTAATTGTCTTTGGTTATTTAATACTTCGCAGTGGAGGAGGAATAATAATACCATAGGAGGGGAACAAAATCTCCTCCGAATATTTTTTTGAAAAAATAAATTACAAAGATATTATTTTTAGACAAATAGATAGATGTTGTAGTGCATCAACAGATTTTTCTTTTTTTGTTGAAAAATTAACTATTCTTTTACTTCCTTTTTTAAATCAATATGAAGTTGATATTTTTAAAAAAGAAATTGATGAAAAGAAGAAAAAAATATTAGAAAATCAAAAATTGCCAGGGGAAAGTTTAGAATCTTACTGGGCTAGAGTTGTGTTCCCCACTTATCTCGATATTTTTGAACTTTGTATTAATTATTTATCAAGAAAGGGGGTTTTAATAAAAAAAGCTCTCAAAATGAGGGCATAAAAATGGAATATTTAGAAAATAAAATTATAAGATGTGGAGGATTTTATGAATGGATTGAAAATATTTTAGTAGAACAAAATAGAAATTTTCTCTTTGCTTTCACAGGTGCTCCTGGAGTTGGAAAGAGTTGGAGTGCATTAAAACTTTGCTATGAAATGTCAAAACGTTTAAATGTACCTTTTTCTGAAAATAATGTTTTTTTTACAATAGAAGAAATGGTTTCATTAATAAATAGTGTTCCAGATTATAGTTTTTTAATTCTTGATGAAGCAGTTTACTCTTTTGATGCACGAACTTTCATGAGTTTAACAAATAGAGCAATTAGAGAAATACTTATTACATGTAGATTTAGACATCTTTCATTAATTTTTTGTTCTCCAAGTCTTTCATTTATTGATAAAACTGGAAGAGAATTATTAACATATTTTGGATTTTGTAGAATGGAAGAACCTACTGAAGAAGATTTAAGAAAAAAAATAAGAAGAGGGAAATTAATGCAAATTTGGAAAAAACATGAATTAGATGATGTTTTAAAAGTACGTTTTACTGGAATTGAATTAGAAATAGAACCACCTCCAGAATTTTTAACACAAAATTATGAAAGAAAAGCAAGAACATTTAAATTATTAGAATATGATATTCTTGAGAAGAAATTTAATCCAAATGATTCAATTGAAAAAATAAAGAATGAAATAAAAAATATTGGAATAGAAAATTTTCTTAATGAATATGGTGAAATTGATCATAAAAAAATTATGAAAGATTTTAGAACATCATTGAAAAAAGCTTTTTTTGTTAAAAAACAATTGGAGATGGAAAAATGAATAATGAAGTTATTATAAGTATTTCTTTAAAAAATCAAAAACAAAGAATAAAGTTTATGAGATTATTAAAAAGCACAATTGAAAAAAACAAACTTTCTTTGAATAGTATTTTAATAAAAGTGAATATAGAAGAAATTTATGATGAACTTGAAGTAGATGATTTTATTGAAAGATTAAGTGCTCTTGGTCTTAATCATATAAAAATTGTTCCACAAAAGTGAATATTTAAATATTAAAATTTTTCTACTCTTTTTTGGTGTAAGTGTGTGGGATAAAGGATTAGATTATGAAAATACATATAAGCTTTTGTTCCAAAAAGCATTGAAAGGTAAAAGAGAAAAAGAAAGAGTTTATTCTTTTATTCTTTTAATTCAATTAAGAAATGGTTGTAGAATATCAGAAAGTATCAAGGCTTATAAACAATGGTTTTTAACTGGAAAAAAAGAACTCATTGTTACAGTTTCAAAAACAAAGAATAAAAAAGAGAGAAAAATCATTATTCCTGATTTTCCCAATTATGATCTTGTTAAATATCCTCAAATAATTGAAATTAATGATAAAACATTAAGAGAAAGAATAAGAACTTTTTGTCAAAGAACATTTAAATTCAATACTCATTCATTAAGATATTCTTTTATTACATATTTATTAAAAAATGGAGTAAATCCATCAATTATTTCAAAAATAACAAAACATTCAAAACTTGATTATATACTTACTTATACACAAGAGAAAAGTGCAGAAGATGTTTTGAGAAATTTAGATGGGGGTTTAAATGAAATTTAGATGTTCTCCTCTTTGTAGACATTTTCATACATTGAATTGTCCAAAAGAATCAGATTTTAATTTTTTCACTCAAGTAGGGGAGCAGCCATTAGATGAAAATTGTTTTGAAAAAATAAAAAGAAGAAAATTAAGAATAGATTTTTTTGAATTAGCGGATACAATTTTAATGGAAGTTCCAATAAAGACGGATAGAAAAACTGATATAATGTATAGATTTAATGGAAAAATATGGATTGATGATGTAAAAGATATTGTTAATGAAATTCTTTTAGAAACAATGCAAGAACATTATAAACCATTTTATTTAATTACATTAATGCAAATTTTAAAAGAAATAACTCTTGATGATTTAAATGAACCACCACTTAATCTTATTTGTTTAAGAAATGGAATATTAAATATTGAGAATAATAAACTTATTCCTCATTCAAAATCATACTTCTTTAGAAATATGATTGATGTAGATTATAATCCAAATGCAAAGTGTGAAAAATTCTTAAAATGGTTAAAAAATGTTCTAAATGAAGAAGATCAAAAAATATTTCAAGAAATGCTTGGATATTGTTTTTATAGAGATAATCCTTTTCAAAAAGTATTCTTTCTTATAAATAAAAAAAGAACAATAGTAAAATTATTGGAAAAATTATTTAAAGAATCAATGACTTTTGATTCACAAAAATTAAATGGAAAATTAATTAATATTATTTCAAAAAAGAAAATAAAAGAAAATTCTTATACAAAAACAATTGTTCTTTCAAACGAAATACCAAAAGAATATCAAGAAAAAGCCATAGTTATTGAATTTAAAAATTCATTAAATGAATTTGATGAATTTAATGAAGAAGAACTAAGGGGGGTTTTTAATTGGGCATTGGAAGGTTTAAAACGTGTTCTTCAAAATGGGTTTACAAAGAAAGAATCTTTGAATAAATATATTAATCCAATACAATACTTTATAGAAAAATATTGTGATTTTGAAAAAAACTCTTGGATAGAATCAGGTGTTCTTTATAAAAAGTATAAAGAAGTTTGTGAAAAAGAAGGATTGAGAAAAGTTAGTAGAAAAATTTTTTCAAGAGAAATATCAAAAATTCCAAACATAAAAAAGAAAATTACATGTATAAGTATTTTTAAAGGAGTAAAATTAAAAGAACAATAATTAAAAAAATATAAATATTTAAAAAAAACATTGAAAAAGTGGAGGAAAAAAATGGTAGGACCTTTAAAAAGAAGGGGAAAGAAACTAGTTTATCATCGTGGGCATGGAAAATATTCAGAATATTCTCCAAAGAGAGATAGAAAAAGAAAATCAACAAGAAGACTTCATAAGTGGCCTCCAGAAAAAAGAAAAAGATACAAACACACAAGTGATTAAAAAATTCTCTCTTCTCTTTTTTTTTTATAAAAAATAAAAATTATGATAAAAAATTGAAAAACTCAAGAACACAGAAGTGAAAAAATTTGCAAAGGAAAGCTAGCTTTTTTGTGCAAATTTTTGTTTTGTGCAAATTTTTGTTCTCTGTCTACGTTTCAATTCTTGGAGCTAGGTAATATGTAACTTTTCCTCCAATGGCCATATTAAAGTCTAATCTTAAAGGCATATCAGTAGAAAACATTAATGTACAAACATCTGATAAATCAGTCATCATTTTCTTTAAATAATTTAAACTATAAAGAGCATGAGAAGGCTCTTTTAATTCTATTGATAATAATTCACCACTTGTAATTTCTATTTCTACTTCACCTCTATCTCCTGAAGCCATGATTTTTAATAAATCATTTTCAGCAATTATTTTTATAAAATCACTTACAACTTCAGCATCTTTTATAGCTTCTTCTAATGCTGAAGTTAATAATCTTGTATTTACTGAAAAACTAATTTTTGGAATTGAAAGCTCTTCTTTTCCTAAGTCTAACAAAGGCATTGAAAAAGTCTTTCCAATTAATTTTATTTTTAATCTTGCTTGAGCAATTTCTAATTCTAATTTTTCATCACTTTTTGCTCTTTTTACAATACTTTTCATATCATCAAAGTTTACTCCTATTGGTATTTCACTATCACATTCATATGATTCAAAAGCTGAAGAAGGTATTTCTAAATCAACCATGGCAACCCTTGAAGGGTCCATAGCTCTTAATTTTATTTCTCCTGGACCAGCAATAAAAACTCCTTCATCTACTAATATTGAAATGGCTTCAATAATATTTTTCCAGGTTTTTGCTTCAGGAAATATAGCTTTAAACATAATTTTTTATATATTTTAATATATATTTAAAAATTTAGTTTTAGCTTTTCTAGAGTTCGACTTATAAAAAGTTTTTGAAAAACTATAAAAAGTTAAAAAAATAAAAAAAACTTTTTCTAAAGTAAAAATTTCTTTTTATCTTTTTTTCAAAATAAAAAGATTTTTTCTATCAAAAGATTTTTTTATAAAAAGACTTTTTGATTAATTTAAGTCTTAACTTTAAGTTTAACTTAAGTTTAAGCGAAAGCTTTATATATAACTAAAGCTATATATAAACATAGGGGGCAAAAAATGAATATTGAAATAAAAATAGAAAATTTAAGAAAAAAGCTAGAAGAAATTATGAAAAAAGCAGACTACATTGTAACTTGTAGAAACAAACAATGTGAACTTTTTAATTGTATTGAAAACAGTGATTGCAAACTACTTCAGTTAATCGACAATGCTTTTCAAGAATGCAATAAACTTGTAAAAAAATTTACAGAAGAGAACGGTCTTGAATTCATTGAAAACGATGACTCAGAAGCTTGGACCCCATGCCAGGGCATGGGGTTCAGGCACACAAGATTCAGTCTTTGCCTCGGTGCAGTAAAAATCGGAGGCAGAATAATTCATTTTCATGCAGAAGGGCAAGAGGGTCATGTCTTCAATTCTTACTATTCAAACGTTGAACAAGTAAAAATTTATGAAGATTAATTTTTTATTATTTTTTATAATTTTTTTATATAAAATATTTTTTCTAGACTTTTTCTTTTTTTAACTTAAGCTTACTTTTTGCTTTAACCAAAAGCTTTAAATATAAGTAAAGCTATAGTATTTTTAGGGTGAAAGCATGGAAAAAGTCTTAATAGTTTACGAAGAGCATCATGCAAATCACACCAATGCAAGTACAACATTTTACTTTGATCCTCTTCCGCTTGAAAAACCAATTTTTGTTGGAGGAAGGACTCATAAAAAATACATGACAATTGTAAAGCCAGGAACAAAAATTATTGTGAAAAGAATTTCAAACCGAGGCAATGTTTCATATAAAGAAATTATTGCAAAAAAACCAATGTTCATTGATTTTCTTGGTTTTGAAGAAGAACTTGATGAAAAATACATTAGACTAGCAAAAGAAGAAAATTTAATTTAATCTTTTTTTTATTTTTATTTTTTAGTCTTTTCTCAGTCTTAAGCAAAAGCTTTAAATATAGCTTTAGTTATAATATAAAATGGGGTGAAAAAAATGGAAGAATTAAAGAAAAAAACTTTCATTTCCTCCGAACCGTTTTTGACCATAACTGACAATGACATGAGGAAAACTGTCGAGTACTACGCTGCGTTTGCTTTTCCAATTATCTTTGCAAGAAAAGTGACGGAGCATTGGGATGACGGCTCAACAACAACATTGAACGTACACCTTGAAGAGATAGTCAAAAAAGAAGATGAGTTTATAAGGGATTTTCTCAGGGCAGTTCAAAAGCTTTTCATTGAAATTGTACAAAAAACTGCAAAAGAAGAAGAATATGATGCTGTCATGGTCTCTCTCGCTCTTTTACTCAAAAATATCGGTGGCATTGACAACCTAAAAATTGAGCATGTACTTGAGTTCTTGAATGCATAAATCTTACTTTTTTTCTTTATTTTTTATTTTTTTCTTTATTTTTTATTTTTTATTTTGTTAAAACTCTAACTAAAGCGAAAGCATTTTCAATTAATGAAAGCTTTAAATAAAGTTTTAACTAAATTTTTACGTGGGGGTGAAGGCATGGAAAAAATTTTGATAATCTATGAAGAACATAATGCAACACATACTGACGCATACACTAGTTTTTCTTTTGATCCAAAGCCACTTTCTGAGCCAAAACGTATTGGCGGTGGAACACATAAAAGATATATGACTATTGTTCAAAAGAATACCATTGCAAAAATTGTAAGAAGATCAAATCGAGGTAATTTAAGAGTGATGAAAATAAAAATCGATACGCCAGTATACATTGATTTTCTCGGTAACTGTTTTGCGTTGGAAGAAGAAGACTACGAGCTTGCAAGAACATTAAACTTAATTTAATTTTTTTGAAGGTGAAAAGATGGCAAAAAAATATATTGATAAAATTATTGATATAGCAAGTAAACATTATGATTCTTTTGCTGAATTAAAAAAAGAAATTGAAAGTAAAATAAAGTGCAGCGTTGTGGATTTAGTTTGTGTTCGAGTTGGAATACAGAATTACTTTATACCAGCTGTTTTGATAGGAAGTAAAAAATTTCTTGGTATTGACGTACCAAGAAAAGTGTTCTATATATGGATAGCAAGATATCCAAAGAACGGTAAAGAGATAGTTTCAATAACGGTCCAAGATATGGGTACAGGAGAAAAAAGAGAAGTAAAAAAGGAAACGGAATGAAAGATTATGAAATAGTAAAAGTATTATATAAATTGTTCTTTTTTTATTCTTTATTTTTCACTT
>JBDRXT010000008.1:0-21727 GCA_039803045.1 Caldifarciminota bacterium | reverse complement strand
AAGGGGTTTACTACATCATTTGCTCCTACTACAACAGCAACATCTGTTTGTGGTAAAAGTTCATTACTTTCTTCAAGTGTTTTTAACTTATCGTATGGAATATCAACTTCTGCTAAAAGTACGTTCATATGCCCAGGCATTCTTCCTGCTACTGGATGAATAGCGAAATAAACCATCTTTCCATCTTTTTCCAATAGTTCATATAGTTCTTTTATAACTTGTTGAGCTTGTGAAACAGCTAATCCATAACCTGGAATAAAAGCTATGCTTTTTGAATAATCCAATATCATTGCAATTTCTTCTGGAGTTGCAGTTTTTATTCTTCCTTCATAGAAACTTCTGTCATCTGACGATTTTGAAATTTCCGGAGGAGTAATATTTCCAAGCAATATTCCCCAAAAATCCCTATTCATAGCTTTTGCCATTATTCTTGTTAATATTAAACCTGATGCACCTACTAAGGAACCTACCATAATTAAACCAAAATTACTAAAAGTAAAACCTAAAGCAGTGGCAGATAGTCCTGCATATGAAATCAGTAGAGATATCAAAACTGGCATATCCGCTCCACCTATAGGCAAAGTTAGAGTAAGTCCAAGTGTAACCGAAAATAAGAGAATAAACCAGGGAAAAATTGGATTTTTTGTGAATGCAAAAATAAAAATAGATAATAAACTTAAAATTAAAAGCGTCAAGTTTATAAAGTCCTTAAATGGAATTAAAACCGGCTTTTCAGTTATTAGCCCCTGTAACTTTGCAAATGCTATAACACTTCCTACGAAAGTTATTGTTCCTATGAAAATATCCAAACCCACTGAAATATGAAATTGAATAGGATTTACAATTTCAGGAATTTTATTTTCTAAAAATGCCCACATACCAACAAGAGCAGAAACAGCACCTCCAAAGCTATTCAACATAGCTACAAATTGAGGAATTGCTGTCATAGGTACCCAATATGCTAAAAACACTCCAATTGCACTGCCAAGAATAATTCCTATAAAGATTAGTAAGTAGTTTTCAAAATGATTAAAGAAAGTAGCAATTAGAGCTGTTGCCATACCAGTTGCACTTATAAGATTTCCTAACCTTGCAGTTTGAGGCTTCTGAAGTAATTTAAGTCCAAATATAAAAAAAATTACTGCCACAAGGTAAAAAATTAAAATTTGGCTCATATGTTTTGAAATTTTAAAGTATTATTAATTAGCTCTATAGCCAAATTAACTTGTGAAGAGTTATTTCAAATCTTCTATCATCCTCTAAAAATTTTAAAACTTCAATTAGATGTTCATTTACGTAGTTTGCACTATTTCCTATACATGCAAAACCGACTTTACTTCTTTGCCATGTATCTTGATAATCAAGTTCTGCAACAGAAACATTGAATCTAGATTTTACTTTATCTTTTATACTCTTTAAAACGTATCTTTTTTCCTTTATAGAATTACTATAAGGGATGAAGATTTCAACTTCAAGAACTCCAACTATCATCAAAGCTTTTGTTCCACTTTTACAACTCTATAAACTTCAATAATATCACCCTCTTTATAATCATTCCAATTGTTTAGTCTAATACCACATTCCATACCTGCATTTACTTCTTCAACATCTGTTTGAAAGTGTTTTAAACTTTCAATTTTTCCTTCATAAATAACATTATTATCTCTTATGAGTTTAGCTTTTTGAGCAGATTTTAAAACTTTTCCTTCTAATACATAACATCCAGCAACTCTTCCAACTTTTGTTTTAAAAACTGCTTTAACTTCTGCCCTTCCAATAATCTCCTCTTTATATTCTGGCTCTAATATACCTTCCATGAACTTTATAATATCTTCAAGTAAGTGATAAATTATTTTATAAACTTTTACTGGGATTTTTTTAGATTCTGAATAATTTCTTGCCCTGCTATCTACTTTTACTGCAAAACCTATAACAATACCTTCACTTGCTTGAGCTAACATAACATCACTCTCTGTAATATCCCCAATTCCACTATGAATTATAATTGGCTTAACTTTTTCAAAATCCATTTTGCTTATACTGTCTTTTATTGCTTCAAGTGTTCCATAATTATCAGCTTTTAAAACTATAGCAAGTTCTTTCTTTTCTCCACTTACAATTTTCTCTTGAATTCTTCTAGTTAGTGATTCCATTTCACCTCTTGAAAGTTGAAGTTTTAATGTTTTTCTTCTTTCTTCTATAATTTCCCTTGCCTTATTTATATCATTCAAAACCTCAAATCTATCACCTGCTCTCGGCAATTCCTCAAATCCCTGAATAAGAACTGGTTCTGAGGGATAAGCAATATCTATCTTTTTACCAAGATCATTATACATAGCTCTTATTTTTGCATATGTATAACCAGCTATTATAATATCTCCTTGCTTTAAAATTCCTCTTTGAGTGATTAATGTAGCAATAGGTCCTTTTCCCTTATCCATTTTTGATTCAAGAACAATGCCTTTTGCATTTCCCTTTGTTGTAGTTCTTAAATCTAATTCCTCACTTACTATTAATATTGCTTCTAATAAATCATCTATTCCTATATTTTTATATGCAGAAACTGGAATAAATAATGTATTTCCCCCCCAATCGTCAGGAATTAGATTGTGTTCAGATAGTTGTCTTTTTACCATATCAACATTAGCATCAGGTAAATCTATTTTTGTAATTGCTACGATAATTTTAACTCCTGCTGCTTTTGCATGATTTAAAGCCTCAATTGTTTGTTCCTTAACACCTTCTCTACCATCTACTACTAATATAACAATATCAGTAATTTGCGCACCTCTTGCTCTCATAGCTGTAAATGCCTCATGACCAGGTGTATCTATAAATACGATTTTCCTACCTTTATATTCAACTTGATATGCTCCAATACGTTGTGTTATTCTTCCTTCTTCCTTTTCTGCAATATTCGTATTTCTAATTTTATCAAGTAATGTTGTTTTACCATGATCTACATGTCCCATAATTGTAACAATAGGCGGTCTAATATAGTCATATTCTATAAATTCTTCAACTTCTGATTCCTCTTTTAATTGGGATTTTTTAACCTCAAAACCAAAATTTTCTGACAAAAGTTCTATTATATCAACACTTAATGTTTGGTTAATAGTAGCAATATATCCAATATCTATTAGTGTTTTTATTATTTCGGATGGAGGTTTATTTATCATGGTAGAAAATTCCCCGACTGTTAAAGGTCCTGGTATTTCAATAATTTTCTTTTCTTCTTTTTGTGTTTCTATAACTTTCTCCTTAATTTCTCTTTTTGGCTTTGTTCTTGGTTTTAATATTTGTTTTGTCTCTTTTTCTTCTTCCCTAACAAATTCTTCCTTTGGCTTTTGTTGAAATCTCCTAGGTAATTTCTTGGGTTCTTGGACTTTTTGATATATCTCTTTTTTCTTTTCAATGTCTTTTTTAACTTCTTGTTCCTCCTTTTCTAAACGTTTTCTCAAATATTCTTCCATTTCCTTGTTTGCCTTATTAAATCCAGATTTTACATCATAACCAGCTTCTTTTAGTAATTCAATTGCTGATTTAACAGAAATACCAAGCTCTCTAGCTAATTCCCTTATTTGAATAGGTCCTTTTTTACTCATTTAAGTTATCCTCTATAAACTCTATAAGTTTTAATGAAGTTTTTTCATCAAGACCTATATTGTACAAACTTGCTAAGGTTGGTTCTTCGTTAAATGAATAGTAACCGTATTTTCTAAGAATTTCAATAACTGTAGGCGGGAAATTTTTTTGAATTTCAATTAAAGTAACAATACCTTTTGGTTTAGAGTAAGATGATATTCCTAAAATAATTATTTCTTTACCTATTAATTTAGAAGCTAATATTACGTTTGAACCTTCTGAACCTTTTACTTCTCCAATATGTTCATCCTCTACAATAATGTATATCTTATCTTCAATTTTGTATGCAGTTATGATATATGGACTTTGTAAACTATTAACAGCAAATTTGATAGGATCACTATCCCATTTGACAATATCTATCTTTTCACCACCTAATTCCTTTTGAATTGGATTAAGTCTTGTACCTTTGCTTCCTATAATAGTACCTACAGGATCAATTTTACTTTCTCTTGAAAAAACTGCAATCTTTGCCCTTTTACCAGGGATTCTGGCAACTTGCTTTATTTCGACAGTTCCATCCATAACCTCGGGAATTTCTCTCTCTACTAATCTCTTTAAAAAGTCTGGATGTGTTCTAGAGAGTAATATATAATTTTCTTTTTCATCTATTCCAATAATAACTGCTAATTTCTTTTCACCTTGTCTAATTTTTTCAAACTCACCAGGTAACATTTCATTTAATGCTAATTTTCCTTCAGCGTCAGTTCTCTCAATAGCTAAGATAATTGCGTTTTCCTTTTTCATAATTCTCTGAACTTCTCCTCTTACAATTTCTCCAACTTTTTTAGAAAATTCCTTAACCACTATTTGTCTTTCTTTATCTCTTATTCTTTGAATAAACTTATCCCTTATTCTATAAATTACTGCTCTTGGCAATTGATCAATTGGAATGGGAATTTTCACTTCAGATCCCTCAATGGCTTGACTATCATAATTTTTTGCTTCTTGAATACTAATTTCATTTGCTGGATTATTTACTTTTTTAACAACTTTTTTTAATATAATAACTTTCATACCTTCATCCATTTGAAAATCAATAGTTGTATTGTAATATTTAGATGCTGTTTCTAATACTACACTCTTAAGAACATTTATAATATCATCTCTATCAAGGTTTCTTGTTCTTACAAGTTGTTCAATAACCATTTCAAATTCCCTATTCATAGCTCATACCTCATTTAGTTTTATTTTGTTAATTTCATTTCTTTTAAAGTGTCTTTTTGAAACTATAATCTCTTCATTATTAAAGCCTTCCAAAATTCCCTCAAAAGAAGAACCATCTTTTAGGAATAATTTAACTTTTTTCAGTATTGCCCACTTCAATTCTCTATCTTTTGAAAGTTCTCTATCAAGTCCTGGTGAAGAAACTTCAAGAATATAAGAATTCTTAATTATATCTTCAGTATCAAGAGCTAATGATATTTCTTTGCTTAGATTTTCAACTTCTTTGATTGTAATTCCTCCTCCTTTTCTATCTACAAAAATTCTCAAAATACCTATTTTCCCCCCTTTATATTCAACATCTACCAAAATATAGCCACTTTTTTCTATAATTGGACTTATTATCGCTTCAATTTTTTCTTCCAAAGTTTCAAAATTTTAAAGTCTATTGATAAAGCATTCTAGATATTTTTTACCATTCTTCTCATAGTCAAAATATTCGTTAGAAAACTCAAAAGCTCTCCTTGAATATTCAAAAAACTCTTTTTCATTCTCAAATAAATATTCTATTTTTTCTATCATTTCATTTATGCTTTTAACAGAAAATCCAACCTTATACTTTTTTAAAATTGAAAAATCGTCGTTTAAGCAAATTGGAACATTCCCTCTCATCATAGCTTGAACAATAGCATTGGAAATACCCTCACCTATACTTGTATTTAATATAATCCAACTTTTTTCAAGTTCTATGTTTATATCGTCATTTTTAAGTTTTCCAAGAAATTCAAAGTTTTTTAAATTTTGATATCCTTCAATTAAGTTCAAATCCCCATATCCTATCATCTTAAATTTATATTTTTTTAAGACCTTAGCAATCTTAATAAATATTTCAGGTTGTTTCCATTTTGTAATTACACCTACCCATATAACAATTTTTTCACCCTTCTTCGGATATTCGTTTACTCTAAACAATAAATTAGGAATTACAATAGCTTCTCTTTTCCATATTTTTCTTGCTTCTTCTTTTTGAAATTCATTTTGAACAACTATTAATTTTGAATTTCTTATACCAATTTGAATAAGCACGTCAATTACTAAAAATGGTATAAAGAGAAGTAATTTTTTAAAAAAGCTTCTTTTGCTAAAAAATAACTTTGTGGTATATTTGAATCTTCTTAAACCTTCTTGTGCGTTTGAATTGAAAATATAAGGTTTTCTTGTTAAGTAAGCTATAAATAACAAATAACTTCTTCCTCTTGTATATACTGCATCAAAATTAAGCTTTCTTAAAAAATTCAGAACTTTAAAAAAATTGAAAATTACATTATTTTCATCCTTAAGAAGAAAAACTTCTAAATTTTCATTCTCTTTAAAACTCCTTTCTAACTTGCTAAAAGCTACATATACTATTTTTAGATTTTTTTTGGAAAGATATTTCGCTATTAGATAGCTTTGATATATAGAACCTGTTATACTTGCATACTCGTCATTATAATAATTTTCGGAAAGGAATAATATTCTCATGATTTAGCAAAATCTTTTTAATTTTAGGTGAAGGTGTATATCCTCCTATGGATTTTTTTGAAATTACTCGATGGCATGGTATGAATATAGGAAGTTTGTTAGAGCTTAAAATTTTACCAATAGCTCTTGGAAATTTTTCAAAGTTCGAATAGTACAAGTAGTTTCCAAATGGAATATTAAGAATTTCTCTCAAAATTGGATTTAAGTTTTCATAATCTATGTATTCAAACGCATACCATATCCTTTTTTGAAAATAATTTACTAAAAATTTCTCTGCTTTTTCTAATATTTTATTATTATTAGAGATTTTGAAAGTGAGTTTAACGCTTTCATAATCTAAAAAAACTACTCTAATTAGAGATTTCGTATTAGCAATTAATAGAATTTTTCCTACTGGTAAATTATATACAACTTTTCCTTCTATAGAATTCACTCAATTTTTCGCTACTTATGTTTAATTTCATTAAAATTTCATTGTCAGATGGTTCTATAAGATAAGAACTATCCGGAAAGAAAACTATAGGAATTTTATACCTACCTGCTGTTCTCATTACAAGCTCCTTTGCTTTTTCATCCTTACCACTATCTACCCATTCATATTCAATTTTTAGAAAATCTAATAACCTCATAACTCTTACTGTGTCAGGACACCATAACTCTCCAAATATCCAAATTTTATTTGAAGATTTGATAGTCATCCTTTATTATAATACCATTCTTTTTCATCTTATTAAAAAGTTCATCTGTTTTCTTGCTTCTTTTCTTGAATTCATCAAATGTCCATCCTATTACTTCAATATTCGGAAATAACGAACTTACCGAAAATATGTGAGTTTGTCTTCTTTCCATATTTGTATGAAATTCTTCGGATATTATAAATAAATTTGCTTCTCCGTCTGTGTAACTATACAAAATAGCGGAATATTTTTTTACTCTTAATTGATCTATTAGCTTTTTTGCTTCTTCTAAGAGATCGCTTTTTTTTACTTTTGTTTCATACATAGCGAAAATTTTAAAGCATACTTAAACTAAAGTTTTCAGGATCTCTAAATATGCTCATTGCCTTAATTTTAACATTTTTTATGTCAATTTCATACTCAAGGTAAGGATAAATTAAAATACAAAGATTTTTTGAGAATATTGAACCATAAGTAAATGCTTGATAAATATCCGAATTTTCAATAGAAAACTTGTATTTTGCATCAATAGGTATTCCCTCTACGATAAAATCAGGCTTTATAAAAATTTTATCAACCTTTAACTCTTGCTGATATATTGTAAAGTAATTCTTGTAAAGTGTTTTATAAACAAATTGTTCAAAAAGTCTAAAATTATTAATAAAAAACCCATTTGGCAAAACCATAAATCTGCTATCCAGGATAAAGTTTGCTAACTTGAATAAATTTGCATATTCATCAGGAGGTGATAATTGATATTGAGGCTTAAATATTGGTTTTGCTTCCGAAAATATAATTTTGATTTTCGATAATAAATAGAATAATTCCTCCGTTTTAAAAACTCTATATGCATGTATTATTGCTCCTAATAAAACACCTGAGATTTTTCCAAATCCTATAATCCATCTTGTTTGTTTTAGCTTTGGAAAATTTATACTATCACCAATGTTTATTTTTCCTTTAACAACAGCTTCTTCAATGCTTTCACTTGTATATTCTAAAGGGGGACCTAATCTTTTTGATGTTTCTAATAAGTTTTCTGCGTAGCTTTTTACAATCTTATAGATTATATCAACAAGTTCAATTTTTTCATCGGAAAAATCGTAAATTCCAATCTTACTTAACATATAAAAGAAATCTTCAATTTTTAACTTTGGCAAAATGATTACCTCATAATTTTTAAATTTGAGATAACCAGAAATTCCAATTGGTATAAGTTTTTTACCTAATATCTTAACTTTGTTAATTCTTGAGAGCCTATTTAAAAGTTCAGGAGGTAAATAAGAAATATTTATTCCATCATATTCGTAAATTTTAATTACTTGGTTCATTTTAACATTTCCCTTAAAATTGTATAATCGTCATTTTCAAGAAATTCTATAAGTTGCTCCAGTTCTTTTAATTTCATATTATCTATTCTATCTAAATAATTACTTTTTAGTAGCTCTTCAACTTCTTTCATACCTCTATACAAGATTAAAAATTTTGCCTTTTTCTTCAAGTTTTCAATTTTGATAAGATCATTACTATTATTGCTATGCATAAGCTCCATAATCCCAAACTTTCAACTTTTGATAAAAAACTATAACTTATGAAATTTTCTAATATGTTTGCTATCGGATAAATTATAGAAATTATCAATAGTATTGATGCTAAAGTTCGCGTAAAATTATCGAAATATTTTTGAATAATGCTAAATATTACGTTCAAAATTCCCACATAGAATAAACCAAAATCTGGATGAGTTTTTATACCAGACAAATCTAATGTAATTTTCATGCTCAAATCAATAAGTATAAGCGAAAAACCAACAATTCCATTTATTCCCAAAGCCATTGGAGTTGTGTTAAAAAAGTAAAAATTCCCATATTTGAAATTTTAAAGCAGATGTTTATTTTTGATAAAATTTTAATCTGTGCTCTCTACAACTTTTAATATAGTTCAAAAGTTCGTTTAGTTCAAGCGTGTTTATTATATCTTCTTTTTTTAATAAGCCTTTTCTCGCAAGTTTTACTCCAAATAACATCATGTAAAATCCTGCTCTATTGTGGGCATCTGTTCCTATCGAAAATTTATTTGAATATTGTTTTGCTTTTAATATGTTCAAATCATTTAAGTCCAATCTATTGTAGTGTGCGTTAATTTCAAGAATAACTTTTCTTTCTGATGCTTTTTTAAAAACTTTATCTAAGTCCATTTTATAAGGCTCTCTTGAAATAACAAGTCTTCCTGTTGGATGAGCTATTATATCTACATATGGATTATCCATTGCCCTTAAATATCTTTCTGTAATATCTTCATCCTTTTTTACATTATGAATAGATGCTAAAACTAAATCTAATTCTCTTAAAATTTCATCTGGATAATCTAAGCTTCCATCACTTAAAATTTCAACTTCAGCTGAGATGAGTAGCTTAACTTTTGAATTTCTATTAAATTTCTTAATCTCTTCATTTCTTTTTATTAAATCTTCAATATCCATTCCACCTGCCACTTTTAAACTTCTTGAATGGTCAGTAATTGCTATATATTGATAGTTTAATTTTAAGGCTTCTGCTTCTATTTCCCAAAAATCCATAACTCCATCTGAATACTTACTATGAACTTGTAAATCACCTTTTATATCTTCAAATTCTACTAACTTAGGAATTTTAAATTCCTTAGCAAGTTCAATCTCACCTCTTGCTTCTCGTATTTCTGGTGGGATGTATTGTAAATTTAATTTTTCAAAAATTTCTTCTTCACTTTTTCCTGCTATATAAATATTATCCTTAAATAATCCGTATTCGTTTAGTTTGTAACCTTTTTCAATTGCTAAATCTCTCATTAAAATATTATGTTCTTTTGAACCTGTAAAATACATAAGAGCAGAACCCCAACTTCTTTCATCAACAATTCTTATATCAATTTGTATTAGTTTATAATTTGAAAGTTCGTACAAAAATGAGATTTTTGTTTCCCCTTTATTTGTTACTTGAAAAATTCTAGGATGACTTAAAATCTTATCTGTTATATCCTTTTTTGAATATATTAGAATATCAACATCACCTATTGTTTCCTTAAATCTTCTAAATGAACCGGCAATTTCTACTTTTTCAACACCCTCAATGCTACTTAAGTAATTTTTAAAATTTAATATATCTTGATAAACTTCACCAATTGCAAATCTTTCACTTAATTTTTTATATAAATCAAGTCCTTTTTTTATGTTTTCAATCTTTTTAACGCCAAATCCTTTAATTTTCAAAAGTTGTTTGCTTTCTAGAATTTCTTTCAATTTTTCAATATTATCGACATTGAAGTTATCATATAATAATTTTGCAGTTTTTGGTCCAACGTAAGGAATTTTCATAATTTCAAAAACACCTTTTGGAATTTTGCTTAATAATTCTTCATGCTTTTTAATCTTTCCTGTATTTAGAAATTCAATTATTTTTTCTCTTAAGTCTTCACCAATTCCATAAATCTTTTCATTTCTATTTATATAAACGCTAATATCTTCAACTAGTCCTTCTAAAACGTTTGCTGCTATTCTATATGCTCTTACCCTAAATGGGTTATCTCCCAGAAATTCTAATGCATCTGCTATTTCATTAAAAATTCTTGATAAAATCTGATTATTATTCATTTTCAAAGCTAAACTTAAATTTCTTTATTCCAAATAAATTCTTTACTCTTTGGCTTATAAATTTCTCAGTTTCTTTTAAGCCATAAGTTGGATTAGATGATATATATAAGTCGTGGATATATAAATATAACTTTTCACCAACTCTTAAAGGTTCATTTTTCCTTTCAAACTCAATTTCATATTCTGGTCTTGAATATAAATTTATTGTAAATAAGTCTTTGCTTATTCCACCTCTTGGCACGTATCCTTTATATATTCTTTGGAGCCAAAATATGTTTGAGAATTTAATTAACATTTTTATGTTTTCGTCTTCTTTGATGTGATCGTAAAACTTAAGAGGAATACTATCCTCAAGCA
Organism: Caldifarciminota bacterium; assembly: GCA_039803045.1. Taxonomy (GTDB): domain Bacteria; phylum Hydrothermota; class Hydrothermia; order LBFQ01; family DSFT01; genus DSFT01. The sequence goes on along the minus strand of JBDRXT010000008.1, from coordinate 10,732 downwards.
ATGTTAAAAGCATACCAAAGTCAAACGCTTCAAATATTTGATAATCTATTAAATTCCTTGAATAATTAAATATATTTTCACCTTTTCTTGACTTGTATAAGAAAAACAAATAACCGAGAGCATAAGGGTCACTAAGGGTTTTGTATAATATATCTACAATTTCTGCCAAGTAAATTAAATAACCCTTTTCAAATTCTTCCAAATGTTCTTTTGGAATATATGGAAATCTTGGTATTAAGTTTGAAGTAATGAACTCCTTTACATTTAAGTACTTCACAGCTTCAATATATAATGTCTTTTCCCAAAATGTTGACCATCCTTCATGAATGTATTTCGTAAGAGTAAGCGGATATGAGTACATTGCTCTATGTCTAAAAATTGAGATAATATCTCTAATTGGTTGGGCAATCCAAGGTATTGACATTAGAGCATATAGAATATCTCCTTCATCTTCACTTGGATATTCTGGTTCTTCAATAATGAATGTTTTTTTCTCCGGATCAAATTTTTCTCGAGGTTTATATAATATTGAACTGGGTTGAATTTCATTCTCCCTAAATGATGAAGAAATTTCACTTAAAATTTCAGAAATATCTTCAACACTTTCAACAAAATCTATTCCGTATTTTTCTTCATAATTTCTTAAGATGTTTCTATACTTACTTACAGATGATGTATAAGATAGGATTGGATTATAGAATTTTTGCTTTAATACGTGATTTTTAAACAAATCTGCATGAGCATAAGCATGTAATATTACTGCCACTTGATAAGCAATTGGCATATCACTTCTAATAAATCCAATAGCATAATCTCCCATGTCATAAATTACTTCAAGAACGCCAATTACATAATTTTTTGTCCAATCTCTTTCAAGTAAACTTTGTTGCCAATAAGCATATCCATCCTCCCAAAATTCAACATCGTAAGGTATTCTTCCCATTAAAACATCAGCTATTTCTTCATTATCAATTACAATCCATTCAACAGGACAAGGATCTAAATTGTGCGCTTTTACAAGAGCTTCTAAATCTTCAATGATTTTCTTATCTATTTTGGGCATAACTAAATTTGCCTATTTTTCCTAGATGTTTAAATATCCAATTTAAAACACTTACTGTATCAACATTATTTGAAATTGCTATCTCTCTTCCCATAAATAAAATTGAACTATTGTGTGGAATGTAAGAAAACGAATGAAATACATTTTCGCTATCATACACGATAATGCCATAAAAGTGAAACGGATCACCTCTAAACAAAGTTTTTTCAAATATTTCTAGATCATTTGAAAATACTGAAAAATCCCCTACATAGAAGAAATATCTACTATATTTCTTATATTTATTTGCAATATTTTTTACTTTTATAGAAAAGTCATAAAGAGAGGTTCCTCCTCCACCTTGAATTTTTGCAAATTCTCTTATTGGATTAGCATCTTCACTATCGAGTATGTAAAGTGGGTTTTCTGACTTTGGTATTTTAAGAGGTCCAAAAACTTTAGCAGATACTTCGTGAGATATTCCAAAAAATTCAGTAGTTTCAAAATTAATTCCAAAAAATTGAATAAGTCCAATTACTAATGATTTTGCAATTACTCTCTCAATATCACTTATTGAACCAGAGACATCAACTCCAAGAATAACTAAACATTTCTTACTAATTATTTCTTTTATTGAGAATCTATTAAAAATTAAATCTTCATCAATAAATGGTTCTTGAAATAAACTAGAAGGTTCTAATTTTCCTTCAATAGCTAATCTTTTCATTTTTTGTTTTAGTGTTCTTTCAATATCTAATTGACTCATCCTTCCAATTCTAGATTTACCCTCCTTTTTAACATCAAATTCAAAACCAGTTTCTTCAATAATTATAGGAATTTGAAATTCTGAGAGAAAATATTTAACAATTTCATTTCTTCCAACTGCTCCTTCATCTTCACTTCCTGCCAAGTTTCCCTTTGTAATTCCAAGATCAAACTCCCAAACATATAATGGTCTTGGCAAAATTAGTCTTGGAATTTTCGTAGTTTTATCAAGTGAAACATTAGGTTTTTCTTTTAATAGTCTTCTTAAATATTTCCACTTTGTATTCATGTTATTTTAAATTTTAAGGTATATGAAATTCACTGCTACTTAATCATAAACAATATTTAAATTGCTATCAAGTTTAATGTTTCTTTTCTCTAAGATTGCTCTTAAGAATTCGTAACTCAAAATTGCACCCTTATGAACCTCATTTACTAACAGTTCTCTTTTTGAAAAATTCATTAAGTAATTATAAACTCGCCAATCATTAAATATAATTGTTCTAGCAGCTCTTGGGCTTTCATCTTCCTCAAGCACTCTTATTAAAAATGCTCTTTGCAAATAATCTATAAAATTTTTTAGCGTTTCAAATCTAATATTAAGATCAACTACTGCCTGTCTGAAATTGAACTGCTTTCCAAGATTGTCCATAATATAAAAAAAGGTATTCAAAAATGAAAATTTTTCCCTTATGTCGTAAAGCATCATTATACTATTTAAAAATCTATTCAGAGAAAATTTTATTTTTTCTTCATAAAAACTTTGGAAATCTGTAAATGTTCTAATTTTTAAATCTCCCCCTTCTACTAATCTGTAAATTTTTAAATTTACGTCGTACTTATCAAAAAACTCGGGTGATAGTATAACTATAAAATTTTCATTGCTGTTAGAAATTCTTTTTAAAAAAAATTCCAAAAGTGACTCAAAATTTAGAATTATTTCTGGTTTTTCGAAATCGAATATTACAATTTGATTATATTTATAGTTTTCAATAGCATAGCTTAAGACTGTTGATATAATTTGAGATTTTGAGTAATAAAAATATGGTACAGATAACTTATTGCTACTAATTTCAAAGTGCTTTTCAATCTTAACTTCTTTAAACCAGAACTTGTTATCGTTTAAAAAACTTATTCTTGAAAATCTGTTCATAATTTAAATAAATCATTTAAAAGCTTTTTTAAATCTTCATTTGCAATCTTATCTACTCCATCACTTATCCTATGAATATTTTTCTTTATCCAACCTGTCCCCCCAATTAACTTCGCTTTTTCTAAAACTTCTTTTATACAATTTATAACACTTTGAAAATCTTGAGCAGAAGGCTTATGCTTTTCAATAGCTTTTTCTACTACTTCTTTAGAAACTTTTTCCTGAAGCAATTTTAAACTATTATCAAGAATATAAGTAAGAAGTTTTAAGTCCTCTTCTGTTAAAAAGATAGTGGTTTTCGCTTTAATTTCGCCTTTTTCAATACCATAAAGGACTTTTTCTGGATTTATTGGCAAATTATCTACTAAATTCAAGATTCTTATTCCATTTTCAAAGACCTCAAAGGATTCATAACTTAATATAACACCACTACTTCCATCTATGGCAAACTTTTTCCTAATATCAGAAATTTTTTGAAAATCGCTTTCATTTAAGTCATTTATAGATCTTAATATAACATCTATGATATTTTTGCTAAGTTTATAAACATTAAATTCTCTATTATCTTTAAATACACCAAATGAATAAAACACTTCTCCTTCTTTCACAATTTCAATCACATCTAAGCCAATTATAATTCCACTAAAAGTTTCTCTTTTTAGCCAACTTAAAAACTTGAAAAACTCCTCACCAATTAGTCTAAGTTTCTCGAAAAATAAATTTTCATTATAGAACAGTAAATTCTTTATCTCTTCCCATCCATCTGTTATTGTTACAAAAGAAATATCATTAAGGACTTCTAAATTAAAACTACTATGTTGTTTTATAATATCTAATAGTGCGTCTAATCCATACGTTTTATTAGATTTTTCAGCATTAGATATTTTTCCTTTGTAAATTTCAATAAAACCAACATCAGTTGTTAATCTAATTGAACTATTGAAAATTATTGCTTTTTGAATCTCATTCAATATCATATATTCCTAACTCCTCAAAAGCTCTTTTCCTATCTACACAAGATGGACAAACTTTGCAAGGTTCATTTTTTCCTTCATAACAACTCCAAGTTTTATTATAGTTAACATTTAATTCAAGCCCAATTTTAATAATTTCACTTTTTCTCAAATTTATAAATGGAGCAAAAATTTTTGCATTAAATTTTCGATTTAAAGATATTAAATTGTTTAGTGAATTTACGAAATCTTCCCTACAATCCCAATAACCAATGTAATCTTGTCTTTGAGCAGCATAATAAATTTCATTTATATTATTACTTTCCGCGTAAGCTAGTGATATTGAAAGAAATATTAGATTTCTAAATGGTACATAAGTAATTGGCATTTCCTTTTGAGCTTGTTCCCATGTTGGAACATCTATTTCTCTATTTATAAGAGCTGAATTTTTTATTATATCTTTCAAAAAAGAAATGTCTACTATCTTATGTTCAATAACATTAACCTCTTTTGCTTGGTATTTTGCATATTCGATTTCTTTAATATGTCTTTGTGCATAAATAAAACTAATAGCATAAACACTTCTTTTTAAAACTTTCTTTACATAGTGCAATAAAGTAGTTGAATCAATACCTCCACTTATTAACACTAAAGCTCTCATTATTTTGAAATTTTAAAGCTTATAAGTTTGATGAAATTTCAATATCAACCTTTAGAGGAACTCTCAACTCTATAACACTTTCCATTATTTCCTTAATATTTTTACTATAGTTATTTGCTAAATTTTCATCAACTTCAAATACAAGTTCATCGTGAATTTGTAAAATAGGATTAAATTCTAATGTTTTAATCATTGCAATTTTCATAATATCACTTGCAGAACCTTGAACGGGTGCATTTATGCTTATTCTTTCCCATGTTTCCCTTATAACTTTATTTTGACTATTTATTCCAAGTTTTGGAATTATTCTCCTTCTATTTAATATCGTCTTTACATATCCTTTTTCCATAGCAAACAATTTTGTTTTTTCGATCCAGTTCTTAACACCTTTATAGTGCTCGAAGTAGCTTTTTATAAATTCTTGTGCTAAATTTTGATCAATACCTAATTGTTTAGAAAGAGTATAAGAACTTACACCGTATATTATTGCAAAATTAACTATTTTTCCAATTCTTCTCTCTTCCTCGTTAATTTTATCTTTTGAAAATATAATTCTTGATGTTAAAGTATGAACATCAAAATCGTTTAAATATGCATAAACTAAATTTTCATCCTCACTTAAATGAGCTAAAATTCTTAATTCAATTTGTGAGTAATCCGCCTTTATGAAAACTTTACCTTCATCAGATATAAAAGCTTTTCTAATTTTCTTACCAAGCTCAGATTTAATAGGTATTGTTTGAATGTTTGGATTATATGCAGAAATTCTACCAGTTGCTGTTCCTCTTTGATTATATTTTGGATAAATTCTGCAATTGGAATCTACAAGAGAAATGATGTTATCTACGTACGTCGTTTTTAGTTTAAATAATTCTCTATATTCTAAAATTTTTTTTGCAATTGGATGGATTTTACTAAGTTCAATTAATGTTTCAGTATCTGTAGAATATCCTGTTTTCGTTTTTTTAATTGGCTTTAGTTTTAGTTTGTCGAATAGAACTTGTGAAAGTTGCTTTGGAGAATTTATGTTAAATCTTATTTTTGCAATTTCGTAAATTTCCATTTCAATTTTCTTTAAATTAGCTTCAAATTCTTTCTTAAGCTCTCTTAAATACTCAACATTAATCTTAATCCCATTTTCTTCCATTTTACAAATTACTCTCGAAACTGGAATTTCAATTTCTTTGAGTAATTTTTCCATTTGAAAGTTTATTATTTTGTTCTCTAAGTCATCCTTAAGAATATTTACTAATCTTAACTTTTGAGAAACAATTTGCTCTTTATCAAAATGGTTAATTTTTTCGCCAAGATATTTTAATGAAATATATTCTACAGGATCAATCGTACTTTTATTTGAAGCAAAATCTGGATCAATTAAATAATCTGCTAAAATTAAATCAAAATCAATTTTTTTTGCACCATTCATAAACATTGTCTTGCTATCAAATACAACAAGAATTTTATCTAAATCATGATTAGTTAACGGCTTTTTATAAAAACGTCCATCTTTAAATGTATAAATGTAATTGTTATAAATTTCAACAATATCGTAATCGTTTACTTGAAAATCCTCTTCTAGAATTTCAAATTTTGGTGCATTTTCTGAAAAATCTTCCATAAATTTGTAAAATTCTAAATACCTTAAGATTTCAAACAACTTTTTTTTATCAGGTTTTCCAATTTTTAACTCATCTTCATTAACATCCAAATCCAAAATTTTTAATCTAAAAACTTCATCTCTCCTTTTTATTATCTCATCTTTTTGCTTTTGAATTTCAACTGAAATGTTAAAAGGTAATTTATCTAGGTTTTCAATTATTTTTTCAAGACTTCCAAACATGTTTATTAACTCTACTGCTTTTTTATGTCCAATTCCTTTTATTCCTTCTATATTATCTACAATATCTCCAACAAGTGTCAGATAATCCGGAATATATTCTGGTTCAATTGAAAATTTTTCTCTAACTTTCCCCCTTGTATATAGAACTTCTGCTCTTGTATCATATACAAAAACATTATTGCTTACCAGTTGTAGCAAATCCTTATCTGAACTAACAATGTAAATTCTATCAAACTTATCTTTTAGTTTTGAAACTATTGTTGCTATTACATCATCTGCTTCATATCCCTCTACTTCAAATATCTTATAGTTTAGGGCATTTACCAATTGTTTAATTCTTATTAAGCTTATTGCTAACTCATCTGGCGTTTTTGGTCTTTGAATTTTATACTCTTTATAGTGTAATTCTCTTTTGCTCTTGCCTTTATCAAAACAAATTCCAACATAATTATTTTTCAATTCTTTTAAAACTCTTAATATTGAATTTAAAAATCCAAATTCAGCAGATGTATTTTCACCACTTGAGTTAAATAGCGGATTATCCTTAAATGCAAAAAATGAGCGATAAGCAATAGAGTTTGCATCAAACAAACTTAATATTTTCATATTCTTTTAAAAATCTTACTTAATTTTAGCCTCCAAACCATTAGGGCAGCTTCAAATATTATTTTTTTTGACATTTTTGAGTTTCCGCTTCTCCTCTCATAAAAAACAATAGGAATTTCTATTACTTTAAATCCTTTATTATAAATTTTAAAGTGAATTTCAATTTGAAATGCATAACCGTTTGATTTGATCTTATCTAAGTCAATTGATTTTAATGCTTCAACACGTATTGCCTTAAATCCAGATGTAAGATCCTTAATAGGTACACCAGTTATGACCCTTGCATAATAATTTGCAAAATATGAAAGCAATAATCTTTTCATAGGCCAATTTATAACATTAACACCTTCAATGTATCTTGAGCCAATTACTAAATCATAACCCTCTTGAATTTTTTGTATCAATCTTAATAAATCAGATGGCTGATGAGAAAAATCTGCATCCATTTCAATTACTAAATCATAATTATTTGAAATTGCCCACTTAAAACCTTCTACATAAGCACTTCCCAAACCGAGTTTTTCTTTCCTTTTTATAAGAAAAACTCTATTATTATTTCTTGAGATTTCTTCAACTAATTCATAAGTTTTATCAGGTGAGTTATCATCTACTACCAAAATATTAACACTTGGTAAAACTTTAAATATCTCATCAATAATAAGCTTTATATTTTCCCTCTCATTATAAGTAGGAATAATGACCAAGATTCGCATTAGAAAAGTTTTTCAATTGGAACATATTCTAAGTCAAATGCTTCTGCAACAGCAGGATAAGTAATATATCCTTTATATGTATTTACACCTTTCCTTAAAGCTAAATCATTTATTATCGCATCTGGCCATTTCATTTGAGCTAATTTTACAATGTACTTTATTGTAGAATTTGTTAATGCAAATGTAGATGTTCTTGGAACAGCACCTGGCATATTTGATACACAATAGTGAATTACGTTATCTACTTTATATACTGGATCTTTATGAGTTGTTGGTCTTGAAGTATCAGAAGAACCTCCTTGATCTATTGCAACATCTACAAAAACGGAACCATCTTTCATTTCTTTTAGCATATCTCTTGTAATAATTTTGGGAGCTTTTGCACCATGTATTAAAACACCACTTATGAGAAGATCTGCGTCTTTTATAACTTCCCTTATATTATAACTGCTTGAATATAAAGTTTTTACATTCCTTGGCATAATATCACTCAAATATCTTAATCTATCAATACTTATATCTAAAACATATACATCAGCTCCCATACCTGCTGCTACAAGTGCAGAGTTTGTTCCAACTGTTCCTCCACCTACAATTACAACTTTTGCAGGCGGAACACCCGGAACGCCTCCAAGCAAAACACCTCTTCCTCCAAATGGTTTCTCAAGGTACTTTGTTCCTTCTTGAACAGCCATTTTACCAGCAATCTCACTCATAGGTTTTAATAATGGTAATTCTCCGTTTACCTCAACTGTTTCATAAGCAATACCAATAACTTTCTTTTCTAAAAGTTTTTTTGTAAGCTTTTCATTTGCTGCTAAGTGCAAGAAAGTAAATAAAATTAGATTTTCTCTTAAATATTCATATTCTTCTTCCTGAGGTTCCTTTACTTTAACAATAATATCACTATTTTCATAAACTTCTTTTAAACTGCCTAAAATCTTTGCACCTGCTCTTTCGTAATCCTCATTGCTTATTCCACTACCAATACCTGCATTCTCCTGAATATAAACAATACACCCTTTCTTTACAAGCTCTTCAACACCTGATGGAGTTAAAGCTACTCTATATTCCTCTGTTTTTATTTCTTTTGGAACACCTACGCGCATAGTTTTGAAATTTTAAAGTTAAATATTCTATTTGCTTTAAAATTTTCAATTATGCTTTTGTGGATATTTAGTTTGCAAATTCAAAAATTACAAACTGTAAAATGGGATACACTTGAAATTGTAAAGGCTATAGAGAGGGCTAAGGAATTGAGAATACAATTTCCTGAGTTTGAGGATTGTTTCAATTCAAAGTCTCAAACTTATGCAGGATACAAAACTGAAATAAATCCATATGGAGTAATAACTGTTTTTGATCATAGGGGAAAAGAACTTATGACAGCTCCTGTAAGAGATGGAAAATGTAATGGTTGGCAACATAAAGTTGCCGGATTTGCTGTAAATGATGTATTAATTTTGTATATGGATAGGAATGTTTATGTAGTTTACAAGCTTTCAAGCGGTTCTGTTGTTTATAAAATGCTAACTATGGATGTACCACTTTCAAAATATCAATTAATCCCAGTATTTGGAATAATAGATAGTGGTGATACACTTAAATTTTTTGGTGGATCATTGAGGGATGATAAGTATTTTTATGGTTATTTATACTATTTTATTAAGGGAAAGAGACAATTAACAACAACACCACTTGAAATTGAATCAACTATTCAATTTGATCAAGCAAGGCAACTAAGATGATAAATTTAATTTTTGCCCAAATATTAAATTATTCTCTTGTTTTTTCTAAAGCATTAAAACCTGATATTATCAAGGTAACTTATAACTTTCAAACAAGTAAAGGGAATTCTGAAACTGAAATAAATAAAAAGTTTTCTGAAATTGAAAAAATTCTAAAAAAGTCTAATCTTAACTATGATGTGAAAGATTTTAGGATAGTGCCTTTGTATATAATTGAAGAAAACTCCAACAAAAAGATTGTTTCAGGATATATAGGTTATTGGGATATTGATTTTATGTTAAAAGATGAGAATGAAATTAAAAAGCTTGAAGAAATTTTATCGAAAAATCTAAAAAAGGCAGATATATCTTTTGAGTTCAAATATACAGAATCCTCAATATCTGAATCAACACTAATTAAAGAAAAGCTTAACTTTATGAAGGAAATAATAAATAGCGTCAAGGAACAAGCAAAAATGATAAATGAAGCATGTTCTATTGAAAAAATTGAATTTCAAGATTCGGAACCGAGTATAAGCTTATTGCAAGTTTCAAGTTCTCAGGGAAAAAACAATATTACGTTTAATGTTTATGTATCTTTAAATTGCAATTCGAAATAATTTTGGTGGGGTGCCTGAGTGGCCTAAAGGGGCTGATTCGAAATCAGCTTCCCCTCAAAAGGGGGACGTGGGTTCAAATCCCACCCCCACCGTATTTATGATATTTATAGTTTTAGCTCAAAAACTAAATTTTGCAGTTGTTGACGTGGAAAAGATTAAGGCAAATTATTATGATTATAAAGATGCTTTAAATCAAATAAGACAGTTTCAATTAGAAAAAGAAAAATCTTTAGATAGTTTAAAGAGAGAAATTGATAGCTTAAAAAATTTGCTTTCTGAACAAAGAGCTTTTTTGACTGATGAAGGAATTTATATGCTTTCAAGAAAAATTGAGCAAAAGGAGATTGATTATCAAAAGCTTGCAAGAGAAGTACATAATCAGATTAATCAAAGATATCAGCAAATTGTTTCACCATATATAAGTAGAATTTACTCAGTTATTGATAGCATAGCAAAAAGAAGCAATTACGATATTGTAATAAATAAGAGCGCTAATGAAATAATACTTTATTTTACAAGTGCTAGTGATATCACGGATATTGTTCTAAATGAATTAAACAAAGGTTATTCAGCAATTGTCGGAACTGGAATAAGTTATATTGGTATTTTTGCTTTTAAGCTAAATACCAAAACATCAAAACTAAGAAGTATT
>JBDRXT010000007.1:0-23216 GCA_039803045.1 Caldifarciminota bacterium | reverse complement strand
ACTGTATCCCACATTTTAGTATTACAACTTTATGATAGAACTAAACCATCTCCAGGCCTTGTAAAAACTTGGATATTTGCTCCTTGGAATAGTAATACAAATGATATAGAACTTAGGCTTCCTATTGCTCATCAACCAAAGCTTGGTGTAAATGGTTCAAGAGTTGTTGCTATGTGGGTAGAATGGACTGATACTAGTAATTCTGGTTGTGGAACAAATAAGAATCCAAATCAACCTTCACCAAAAGATATTGTATATGTTGCAACAGCAGATGGTGGAAATAGCTGGGGTGCTAACAAAGTTAATGTAAATTCAACTAATAAATTAGAAGATTTTGTATGGATTGCTCGTATTGGAAATATGGATATGGGTCCAACATCTGATGATAGTTTAATTATCGTATACTTACATCCAACAGATAACTCTACTGATATTCATTGCAATGTATTTAAAGATAATAGTGTAACACAAACATATAATTATATAGCAAAAGATGCTGTTTCATATCTAAATGATAATCCTAAGGATTCATTAATAATAGTTGATGTTTCAGAGAGATATGTTAAGGCTGATGATATTTTAATTAAAGTTCTTAGAAATCAGATAAGAATTTCAAATGCAAAAGGTTCCGTATCTCTATATAGGGCTGATGGTAGTTTGATTTCTAATAAGATGGGGCAAAACATTGTATTCAACGTTAAGGAAGGCATTTATATTATAAGATATAATTCTAAGAGTTATAAAGTAGTTGTTAAGTAATTGTTAGCCCCCTATTGGGGGCTTTTTAATCTATTAAATACAAAGAAAAATCCCAGAAATCCAGATAAGTAGCTACTAAACAATCTCCAAAGAACTATGCTAAAGCCTACATATTTATAATCTAAATTTTCAGATATTATTATAGAGCCAATTATTTCAGAAATTCCAAGACCGCCTGGTGTAATCTGGAAATAAGTGGAAAGTTGCATGATAATTTGCTTTAAAAATGTATTCCAAAAATTTGGATTTATTGAAAGTGTTTTTAATGAAACATAGAGAAAACTTAGATAAATCGTTTGAATTGGGAAGCTTAAAATTATTGCAAGAAGTAAATACTTCCAATTAATATCCTTAAGACGTTCTTTATAATCTTTCCTTAAGATTAAAACAAAAAAAATAACTACTATCAAAAGTCCATAAAAAGCGAAAATTTTCAAGAAATCGTTTTTTATACTTTTTATAACAAATGGCAGGAATATTAAATATGGCAAGAATACACAAATTCCTCTTGATATAATTAAGCTTAAGACTTGAATATTTGAAAATCCATATTTACTCATTAGCCACATCTGATATAAAATTCCACCACTACCAAATGGTGTTGTAAGGGCGAAAAACGAGCCGGATGTTATAAACTCAATACTTAAATCTAATCTTAAGGATTTTTTTAAGCCTTTGATTAATATCAGAAGCCGAAAGCTATCTAAAACTATAAATGTTAACCACATTAAAATTCCTAAGATAAAGTAAAAAGCGTTTAAATAAGAAATAATTTTGAAAAACTCTCTTCCCGAAAAGGAAACAATAAATCCAAAACTTATAACAACATAAGCTACAATAAAGAATTTGAAAAATTTTGTATACCTCCTAAAATTTTCCAAGCTTTCAAATTTTATAGTTTAAGAACTTTTAACAAACCTTTCTTTAAAATTATCAGTGTTTAATTGGATTTTGAGATATGGTTATTATATATTCGAAATTGAGAATTTTAAAATAAGTGTTTCAACAAAACTTGTTAATGAAAGTCTTATAAAGTACGATGCTTGGTTAAATCAAATTCATTCGGATAAAATACATATAATTGATAGTAAAAGTAATATTCCAAAAGGTGATATAGATGGGGATGGAATTATATTGAAAGTTAAAAGTATCAAAGCTAGAATAAGGACAGCAGATTGTTATCCGGTTGTTATTTTGGACGTAAAAAATCAATTTGGTGGAATATTTCATGTAGGTTGGAGAGGTTCATATTTGAGAATATTAGAAAGAGCAATTAAGATATTTCTAAAAGAGAGCAATTTTAAAAACATTATTGTAGTATTTGGCCCTGGGATTTGCTCAAACTGTTATGAAATTAGAGAGAATTTATTTAATTACTTTCCAAAAGAATATTTTCACTACAAAAATGGAAAATTATTTCTTGACTTATTGAGTTTTAATTTAGATATCTTGAAAAGTTACGGTATAAATAATTTTGTTCTTCCACCAAGTTGTACTTATGAAGATCCTATTTTGTATTCTCATAGAAGAGGAGAAAAAAGTAGAATTTATACATTACTTGAAATTAAGGAGCATTAGAGAAAACTAAAATTTTAAAGTGTATTAAAACAAATTTTTTAGGATATTAAAAATTTAAATTTTAAAACTTTAAACTTTTGAACTATGCTAACCTTAAACCTTCTTGTGAGCGATTTGAATATAGATGCCCTTTCATATCTAAGATATTCTGCCTCACTTGATAGTTCGTTTCAGAATACCTTTTTCATTGATAGAATGTACTTGAACTTTAGGGGAAAAATTCTAAAAACTGACAATATAAGTATAAGTTTCAGATTTACGACTGATGTTGGACAAATAAAAGATGTAGGAAAGTCTGGCAACTATGCTGTAGATACCTTAAAAGATAGTGTAAATATTTCTAAGTCAGGTATAGTTGGTTCCTATTATTTATATTCCAAGTATGCTTTTATAGAAATGAAATACAATGCATTTAAAATTTATTTTGGGCAGACTTATAATTTCTGGATAAACACAATGGATAAAGTTTGGAATTATAGGTTTATAGAAAAGACTCCACATGATTATTTCTCAATTCTTTCAGCTGCTGATTTGGGATTTGTTTTTGAATATGGAACTGATTTGATAAATACTTCTATTGGTGTATATAATGGTGAGGGTTATAATAAAATTGAGGATAATAAATTCAAAGATTTTGGAGGATTGTTTTCAATTTATCCAATATCTCAAAAGGATTTGAAAGTTGGTATTCACGGTTATGGATATTATGGAAAATATAAAAATGAAAATGAAAAGATTAGATTGATTGGAGGAATTTCAATATTAGGAAAATATTTCTCTATGGGAGGCGAATATGGGAACTTTAAGGGAACAACTCTAACAAGCGGAGATACAATTTCCTCAAACATTATATCGGGGTTTCTTAGGTTTAAACCTATTGAATTAACAGAAATGTTTCTGAGGTTTGATAGGTATAAGAATAGTGATAATTTTATAATTGGGGGTATTGTATTTAATCTTACAAAAGACTTAAGAACATCTTTAAACTATAAACAATACAATGATAATAAAACTTTAAATTTACAAACAGAAATTAAATTTTAAAAGGAGGGGAATATGAGGAAACTTTTCTTAATTGTTTCAATTAATATAAGTTTCTTTGCTTGCCAGAAAATGCAAGAAAAGCGTGTGAATATAACTGGAGCTGGTTCAACGTTTGTATATCCACTAATTTCCAAATGGGCATATGAATACTATAACAATACAAAAATCCAAGTCAATTATCAATCCATAGGTTCAGGTGGTGGTATAAAACAAATTATAGAAAGAACTGTAGATTTTGGAGCAAGTGATATGCCATTAGAAAAATCAAGATTGGATAGTGCTAATCTTTATCAATTTCCAGTTATAGTTGGGGGTATTTCAATTGTTATAAATTTACCTAATATAAAGAGTGAAGAGTTGAAGTTGGACTCGATTACTCTATGTTATATCTTCCTCGGGAAAATTCAAAAATGGAACGATAAAAGAATTAAAGATTTAAATCCAGATTTAAATTTACCAGATATAGCTATAACTCCAGTTAGAAGATCAGATGGCTCTGGAACCACTTTTCTTTTTACGAACTACTTATCAAAAGTTTGTCCAGAATGGAAAGAAAAAGTTGGTTATGGAACAAGTGTAAATTGGCCTGTTGGAATTGGTGCAAAAGGAAATGAAGGGGTTGCAAATTATGTAAAGCAAAATTCAGGTACTATTGGATATGTTGAATATGCATATGCAAAGGAAAACAAATTAATTTATGCCTTAGTGAAAAATAAAGCAGGAAAATTCTTACCACCTAAATTAGAAACATTTAAGGAAGCTACAAAATATGCTAATTGGAAAAAAGAAGAACACTTTTATGAAGTTTTGACAAATGAAGATGGGGAAAATACATATCCTATAACAGGTGCAGTTTTTATACTTCTTCCAAGAGAAAAGAAAGACAAGAACAAGCATATAGTCGAATTTTTTAATTGGACTTTTCAGAAAGGTGATTCAATTGCAATTAGCTTAGACTATGTTCCACTTTCAGAAGAAGCAAAGAAAATTGTTATAGAGTATTGGAATGAGACAATATTGAAATAAATATGGGGGTTTCTATTCCCCCATTGTACTTTAAAATTCTCATTATGTCAATCCTTGTAAATAAAAACACAAGAGTGTTAGTTCAAGGCATAACAGGAAGAGATGGTTCATTTCATACGAAACTTATGCTTGATTATGGTACAAATATAGTTTCTGGTGTTACACCTGGTAAAGGTGGTGGTGATTATTTAGGTATTCCTATATTTGATACTGTTAAGGAAGCAGTTAAAAAGACTTATCCTAACACTTCTATAATTTTTGTTCCTTCGCAGTTTGCTGTTGATGCTATTTATGAAGCGGTAGATAATGGTATAGAGTTAGTTGTAGTAATTACAGAAGGTATACCAATTCACGATATGGTAAAAGTTAAAAATTACATAGATAGGAAAGGTGTAAAATTAATTGGTCCAAATTGCCCTGGAATTATAACACCAAATGAAGCTAAAGTTGGAATAATGCCGGCCCATATATTCAAAAGAGGTAAAATTGGTATTGTATCAAGAAGTGGAACTTTAACATATGAAATTGTTAATCAATTAACTTTAAATGGACTTGGTCAATCTACTGCTGTTGGTATTGGTGGTGATCCTGTAATTGGTATGAAATTTATAGATGTATTAAAATTGTTTAAAGAGGATGAAGAAACAGAAGCTGTTGTAATAATAGGAGAAATTGGGGGAACTGATGAACAAGATGCAGCAGAGTATATAAAGAAAGAATTTAATAAACCTGTTGTTGCTTTCATAGCAGGTAGAACTGCACCTCCAGAAAAGCGTATGGGACATGCAGGAGCCATTATAGCTGGAAGTGAAGGAACAGCAGAAGAAAAAAGAAAAGCATTTGAAAGTTCTAATGTAAAAGTAGCAAACTTACCTGAAGAAATTCCTCAAATCTTAAAAAAAATTTTGAAATGACAAATTTGAATGATAAAGAAGTTTATTGAGCATATTGAAAATACAAGTTTTTTTAATGCTCTACTAATTGCTCTCATTTCTCCCATAATAAGGGGTGTTCTTGAAGGAGCAATAGATCACAATAGAATGCTTACAAATCCATTAGAATATAAATCAATACTATTTATTTTTTTGCATCAGTATAGCTTTTTCTTTGCTGTTTATCTTTCTCTAGTTTTTCTCATAAAACTTATTTTCCCATTTAAAGATCCTATTAAAGTGATGAAATTCGTATTTTCAACTTCTGTTATTATAATAATGCCTCCACCAATTGATGCAATATTTGGTGGAAATTTTAGGCCAAGATATATATTTTCAATAGAGGAGTTTTTTTATAGTCTTTTAAATGTTTTCAATCCATTTGTTCAATTAGATGCATTAAGTCCAGGAATGCGTGTTGAATTATTTTTTGCATTAATTGGTATTTTCGTTTATACTTATATTATTTCAAAAAACATTTTAAAATCAATTCTTACTATTATTAGCTTTGTTTTCATAACTGCAGTGATTGGCTCTTTGCCTGCATTTATTGGAAGAGATAATTTTAGGAATTTCTCATTGATTGAAACAGATACTCAACGTTATGCGTTAATTGATCTTTATTTATTTATAATATTTCTTTCGCTTATATTTCCGAGATATTTGATAAAAATTTTCAAAATGCGCACTTATAAATTTTTGTATTATTTGCCGCTTCTTATATTTGGATTTATAGTGGGTATGAAATCTGTAAAGTTTACTTATTTTAAGTCATTTGATAACGTGTTTGATTATCTTGGAGTTTTCAATATCATTTTGTCACTTTTCCTAGCATTTTTGACAGCACTTATTTTAAATGACTACTACGATAGAGAAATTGATAAAATAAACAATAAAAGGAATATTTTTAATGATGGCGTTTTGAGTGAAAATGAGTTTTTTCCTATTGTATCTGTCTTTTCTTTATTATCAGTTTCTCTTGCTCTTTGCACTTCATACTCAGTTTTTGTTGTTTTGATTGTTATTCTGTCTTCTGCTATTTTGTATTCTTTAGAACCTATTAGAATTAAAAGATTTTGGCTTTTATCTACTTTAAATTTGAGCTTTATAGCTCTTATGAGCGTAGTTCTTGGAATAAGCTATTTTTACAAAGAAAATCCTTTACTTATTTTAAATGAGAAAATTATTGTTAGTATTATATTGGGTATAACTTTTGGTTTTGGAATAAAAGATCTTTCAGATGTTGAAGGAGATAGAAAAGGTTTGATTTTTACTGCTTATACACTTTTTGGGGATTTTGGTAGGTATGTTCAAGGACTCCTAACAAGTTCAAGTTTTTTAATTATTTCAATAATTTTAGATTTGCCTTTTGTAATTGGAGCTATATTTTTTATTATAAGCTTTGTGGCTTCGATCCAAAATAAATTCTATGAGCTTGTATTTTTGATGTTATTTAGCATCTTTGCTATGATTAGCTTTTTTAAGATTTATAAAGATAAGAAATTTTTTATTGAAGTAAGTTATAATTATAGCAGGTTTGAAATTGAGAAATTAAGAAAGCTTGACTTGTTGGAAATGAGGCTAAATGAAATTTTGTCAGTTGAACCTTGTAATGAAGATGTTAGGCTTAATCAGGTAGTATTGCTATATAATTTGAAAAAATATGAGGAAATAGATAGTGTTGCAAGGTTTTTAAGAGAGAATTGTTATATAAATGCTCAAATATATCATGTTTGGTCATTAGCTCTTTGGAAACTTAATAATTATGATTTAGCAATAGAGAAAGCTAAGATTTCGGCTTTGTTAGCAGAGAATGATGCATACTGGACACTGTCAGCAATGTATTTTTTAAAGGGTGATAAGTTCAAAAGTTTTGAATATCAAATAATAGCACAAAATAAAAGAGCTAGTAATGTTTATGCCCTTACCCTTTTTAGATAGAAAAACTTTAAAATTTTGCTATGATTGACATAAAAATTTTAAGGAGCTTTGAAGATCTTGGTTTTAGAGCAATTTTTGAGCCTTCAGATATACAAGATGACTACTCTCTAAGTTCTTCTAACAGATTTCTCGTAAAGTACGACAATATAAGAAATTATGCTCAAAGAATTTCAAAAGTTGTAAAAGAACTTAAATTAGATAAAGTCCTTGTGAATTTGAAAGAAAGTGAAAATATTTCTTATTTTGTTGAAGAACTATACTTACAACATTACTCATTTGATAAGTATAAGAGTAGACAAACAAAGTTAAATACTCAATATTACATAATTTCCCAGATTGAAAAAAGTTTTGATATTCAAAAAATAATAACTAATGGTGTAAATTATGCAAGGGATTTAGTAAATGAACCACCAAATCAAATATATCCAGAGAGTTTAAAGGATGAGGCTGTAAAACTTTCTAAAAATTACAATTTAAAATTAGAAGTGTTTGATAAAAAACAATTAGAAAATATGGGTTTTAATGCATTTTTAGCAGTTGCAAGTGGTTCTGATAAAGAGCCTTATTTTGTTCATATTTCTTACAAAAGTGGAAATCCAAAATTGAAATTAGCTATTGTAGGTAAATCCCTTACATTTGATAGTGGAGGTTTAAATATTAAAAGATATGAGGATATGTTAGGTATGAAAATGGATATGGCGGGTTCTGCTATAGTTTTAGGATTGTTTAAAATAATTGGGGAGTTAAAATTGGATGATATTGAAATTCATGGATTTTTTGCAACTTGTGAAAATATGCCATCAGGAAAATCCATGAAACCGGGAGATATAGTAAGAGCTTATAATGGTAAAACAATAGAAATTTTAAATACAGATGCAGAAGGAAGATTAACATTAGCTGATGTTCTCTCATATGTATCAAAAAATTATAATTATTTGGATTATATTATTGATTTTGCAACACTTACAGGAGCAATTATAGTAGCACTTGGTGAATATAGAGCAGGTGTTTTTACCCCAAATAAAGAAATTTATCAAAAAATAGAATATTATGGAAATCTTGCAAATGAAAATTATTGGCTAATGCCATTAGATGAAAATATAGCAAGAAAGTTAAAAAGTAATATTGCTGATATTAAAAATACAAGTGATAGATGGGGTGGAGCAATATTTGCAGCATTGTTTTTGAAAGAATTTTTAGAAGATCCTAATAAGTGGGCTCATATTGATATTGCAGGTGTTGCTTATAATTATGAAATTGGAGCAACCGGCTTTGGTATAAGAACTATAATATATTGGATACTTGATACTTTAAAATTTTCACTATGATGGAAAATTTTATAGAAAATATTGTTGTTATAAAAAGAACAGCAAAAATGAGATCTGGTGGAAGAACTTTCAGAATGCATACTTGGGTAGTTGTAGGAGATGGTGAGGGTAAAGTTGGAGTTGGTCATGGAAGAGCATTAGAGACACCAGAAGCTGTTGCAAAAGCTTTAAGACAAGCAAGAAAAAATTTAAAAAGTGTAGTTGTAAAAAATGGAACTCTTCCTCATCCAGTATATATTAAATTTGGAGCAATAAAACTTATTATGAAGCCAGCCGCTCCTGGAACTGGTATTATTGCAAGTCAGCCAGTAAGAGCTATTCTTGAAGCTGCTGGATATAAAAACGTTCTTACAAAAGTTTTAGGTAAATCTACAAATCCAGTAAATTTATTAAAAGCAACTATGCTCGCTTTGGAATCCCTTAAGGATCCAGATTATGTTCTAAAGTATAGATATTCTAAATGATTATTCTAGATGAAAAAATTGATTACAAAATCGTATACAAGGTAGCTAATTCAAACGAAGAAATAAATTTATCAGAAAGCTTAAAATATAAAGTTAGGCATTCAAGAAGAATTCTTGAAGAAAAAATTAAGAATAAAGAAGTGATATATGGTGTTAATACGGGATTTGGTAAGCTTTATGAAAAAGTTGTTAGTGATTATGAAAAATTACAACTTAACTTAATTAGATCTCATGCAGTTGGGGTTGGTGAAGAACTTGAAAGGGAAATTTCAAGAGCTATTCTATTTTTGAAATTATATAATTTGAGTCTTGGATATTCTGGTGTAAGATATGAAGTTATTGATAGAATATTGTTTTTCTTAAACAATAGAGTTTATCCAGTAATACCAAAGTATGGCTCTGTTGGTTCAAGTGGTGATTTAGTTCCACTTTCACATTTAGCATTAACACTTATAGGTGAGGGTTATGTATATATTAATAAATCATTTTATCCATCCTTAGTAGCACATAGAATCCTTGAAATAGAACCTTTAAAGTTAAAAGAAAAAGAAGGGCTTTCGCTAATAAATGGTCTTGAATTTAGCAAAGCTCTTTTATCTTTAAGTTTATATGAGTTTGTGAAGTTGTTTAAACAATCACTTACAATATTCTTATTTTCCGCTTATGCATTCAATTCTAATAAAAAACATTTTGATATAAAACTTAAACAAGTTAAAAATTCTGAGGCATTCTCAAAAATAATAGAATTTCTATATGGATATTCTCAAAATCTTGAAGGTAAAAGAGTTCAAGATCCATATTCCTTTAGGACATTTCCCCAAATATATTCAGCAATTTATGATAATTTAAAATACATTGAATCTAAGTTAAATGAGGAATTAAATACAATCTCAGATAATCCCATTATTATTGAGGATGAAGTTATATCTTCGGGATTCTTTCAAGGGCAACAAATCTCATTTTTGGCTGACTTTTTAAATATTAATTTAACAAAAATGTGTCATATTTCCGAAAGGAGAACATTTCAACTTTTAAAGGAATACGAATTTTTAACAAATAATCCTGGACTAAATAGTGGGTTTATGATGTTTCAAGTAAGTCAAGCAAGTTTATTAAACAGTATGAATTTTTATCCCTATTCTATTGATAATATTACAACAAGTGAATTTCAAGAAGATGTCGTTTCTTTTAGTTCAAATTCTGCTCTTTTCTTATACGAAAATATTAAAAAAGCGTATTATATTTTTGCATATGAGTTATTATCAGCTTTTCAGGCATTACACTTAACAAAGAATTATCAAAAATTACCAGAATACTTAAGGGAAATATACGAAGAATTGAGAAACCACAAGAGTCATTCTATAAAACCTGTTGATGAAGATAGAAATTTCTCAAAAGATATTGAAAATGCTTTATATCATTTAATGAATAATAAACTTGCTTTAAAATTTTCGGACTTATGAAAATTTATAGAATAAAAGCTCAAATAAGAGAAAATCTTGGAAGTTCTTTTTCTAAAAAATATAGGCAAGAAGGACTTATTCCTGCTGTTGCTTATGGTAAAAATGAAAATAATATTCATCTTCTTATACCTGAAAGAGATTTTTATAAATTGTTAAAAGAAATAGGTGAAGAAACCGCAATTTTAGAAATCGAATACGATAATACTTCAAAAAGAGCAATTTTAAAAGAAATACAAAGAGATATAATATCAGGTAAGATAATTCATATTGATTTTCATATTGTTCATGCAAAGGAGAAAATTGTAGTAAGTGTTCCGATTGTTATAAAAGGTCAAGAAAATTCACCTGGTTTAAAGAAAGGAGGAATATTAGAAGTTCACTTGCATAAAGTTGATTTAAAAGCATTTCCTGAAAATATACCTGGTCACATTGAAGTTGATATTTCTAATCTTGATATTGGAAATTCAATACATATTAAAGACATTAAAATTGAAAATGTAGAATTTGAAGAAGATCTAGACGAAGTTGTATTATCAATTATATCTCCAAGAATAGAAGAAAAGAAAGAGGAGCAAGCTTCACAATCTGAACAGTCTTAATTTATGCTTTATATTGTAGGTCTTGGAAATTATGGTGAAATTTATAAAAAAAATCGTCATAATGTGGGTTGGCTTTTTCTTGATTATTTATCAAATAAATTAAATTGTTATTTTAAAGCAGGTAAAGGTGATTACGCATTTGCAGATTGTAATGAGTTTAAATTATTTAAACCTTTAACATTTATGAATCTTTCGGGAATAGCAGTAAAGCAAATTGTAAATTATTATAAAATTGAACTTGATAAGTTAATTGTTATTTACGATGATGCTGACTTACCTTTTGGTGTTTTAAAATTTAAGTTAAAAGGTTCTGCTGGTTCACACAATGGTATGAAATCAGTAATATATTATCTAAACACTGAGGAGATTCCAAGAATAAGAATAGGTATTGGAAGACCTGAAAATAACATCCCTTTGAAAAACTGGGTATTATCTAACTTTAAAGATGAGGAACTCAAACTCTTAGAAGATAAGTTTGAAAAGATTTATATAGCTTTAAATATTTATAAGAGTGGGGAAGTTCAAAGAGCTGTACAGTTTTTAAATTCAAAGGAGGTTAAGATATGAGTTTGGTTATTTTTGCTATTCTTTCGGCGGTTTTTACGTTTATTATGGTTAACGTTTTCTCGTATATGGTAAGGAAAGAAAATGCTGGAACAGAGGAAATGAAAACAATATCTTCATATATTCGTGAAGGAGCAAGAGCTTTCCTAAGGAGAGAATATAAAACAATTTCTATTTTATCACTTATTGTTATTCTTATAATTGCTTTTGGTCTTTCTTATGAAGGAATTAGTTATGTAATTTATACGATAATAGCTTTTATAGTAGGAGCTTCTCTTTCTCTAATTGCAGGTTGGATAGGAATGGATGTTGCTACTATTTCTAATGTAAGAACAGCTAATGCAGCAAAAAATAAAGGATTATTTGAAGCTTTCAGAATTGCTTATTTGGGTGGTTCTGTAATGGGTTTAAGTGTAGCAAGTTTATCAATTCTTGGTATGGCTTTATTATTTTATATATTTTATTCTATTAGTAAGGATGTTGGACTTTCTGCAAGTGTAGTAGCTGGATTTTCAATGGGGGCAGCATTTGTTGCATTATTTGCGAGGGTTGGTGGAGGAATTTATACAAAAGCAGCTGATGTAGGAGCTGATTTAGTAGGTAAAGTTGAAGCAGGAATACCAGAAGATGATCCAAGGAACCCTGCAGTAATAGCTGATAATGTAGGAGATAACGTAGGTGATACAGCAGGAATGGGCGCAGATTTATATGATTCACTTGTGGCAGGAACAGTATCTGCTATTGTAATAGCAGCATTTGCCAAAAATGCTGATCCAATGCTTGGTATAGGTTATGCTTTAGCATTGGGGGCTATTGGAACATTAGCTTCAATTTTTGGATATTTCTTAATATCTTTCTTTAAGAATTTAAGGCCAGAGAGAATATTATTAATAACAGTTTTTATAGTAGGTGGTATATTTGCAATAGTTTCATTTATATTAACTTATGTTCTCTTTGGAAATTTAAATCTTTTCTGGCCTCTGATTTTTGGTCTTATTTCTGGAGTTCTAATAGGTTATATAGCTGAATTCTTCTCAACTGGAAAAAGAATTAAAGATTTAGCTGAGGCAGCAAGTTCTGGGGTTGCAGTAAATATAATTGAAGGGATTGCTCTTGGTATGAGAAGTGCAGTAATTCCTGCTATATCAGTTGCAATCTCATTCGTAGTAGCATTTAAGATGGGAGAGACAAGTGGTTATGGTGGATTTTATGGTGTTGCTATTGCTTGTATTGGAATGCTTGCGATAACAGGAATAACTGTAACTGTTGATGCATTTGGCCCTATTGCTGATAATGCTGGAGGTATAGTAGAAATGACAGGACTCGGTAAAGAAGTAAGGAAAATTACTGATGTTCTTGATGCAGCTGGAAATACAACTGCTGCTATTGGTAAAGGTTTTGCAATTGGTTCTGCAATATTTACAGTTATGGCAGTATTTTCAGCATTTTCAGATGTAATAACTCAAAGGTTTGGTTTAGAATTTAACCCTTCACTTATGAAACCAGAAGTTGTTGCAGCAGCATTAATTGGTGCTATTATACCATTTTTCTTTTCTTCTGGAGCGATGCGAGCTGTTGGAAGAACTGCAAAATTAGTAGTTGAAGAGGTAAGAAGACAATGGAGAGAAATACCAGGATTATTAGAAGGTAAAGTGGGAGTTAAAGCAGATTATGCAAGAATAGTTGATATAACTACAACTGGAGCCATTAAGAATATGACTATTCCTGGTATGACAGCATTTTTAGCACCTTTAATTGTAGGAACTTTACTTGGTTTAGAAGCACTTGGAGGTTTTCTTGTGGGAGCATTAGTTTCAGGTATTCCTTTAGCATTAACTATGAATAATGCGGGTGCTGCTTGGGATAATGCTAAAAAGTATATAGAACAAACAGGTGCATTTGGTGGTAAAGGCTCACAGGCTCATAAAGCAAGTGTTGAAGGAGATACAGTTGGTGATCCCTTCAAAGATACTGCAGGTCCATCATTGAATATATTATTAAAAATGATGTCTATTGTATCACTTGTATTTTTGCCATTTATTTACAATCTTCATAACTTTTTAGCAAATACTTTAAAATCTTTAATAGGGGGGTAGAATTATGAGTGAGGAGAAACTTCTTGATATTTGGCAAAATATAACTGGTTATGTTGAGGATTGGGAAACTAAGTTTTCTGAAATACTTGATGAACTTGAAAGTTTAAATATTATTATGGGTGATGAAGAAAGAGAAGAAGATGATTATGAAAGTTTTGAAGATGAAGGAATATCGATAGAATCTCTTATAGAAGATGTAAAGATAATGAGATCGAATTTAAGGGAAATTGTAAAACAAGCTTTAAACGGTGAAGTTAGTTCTATTGAAGTTGAAGAATTTTTTAGAAGTGTTGGTGAATTTTTGATGGAAGTGGAAGAGAAAATTATAAAGTTAAGAGAAATGGAGGAATATGAGAATTTAGAAGAGGATGAAGATTATAATGAAGAAGATATCTGAAGATTTTTTCGAAAGAATAGACATTATAGAATTAGTTTCAGAAGTTGTCCAATTAAAAAAAGTTGGTAATCAATATAGGGGACTTTGTCCCTTTCATAATGAAAAAACTCCATCATTTTACGTAAGTCCGATTGGTGTATATCACTGTTTTGGATGTGGTGAGAGTGGAAATGCGATTAAATTTGTAATGAGAATTTATGGTTTTGATTATCAAGAAGCAATTGAGTATATTGCAAGAAAGTTTAATATAAAATTAGAGGAATTTGAGGAAGAAGATAGTTACTTATACAAAGTTCTCGAATATGCTTGCGATTTCTATGTTAACAATTTAAAAAAAGATGAAAGAGCCCTAAATTACTTGTTATCAAGGAATTTGAATATAAATAGCATTGTAAAGTTCAAAATAGGCTATGCTGATAGCAGTAATAATATAATAAAATTTCTTATAGATAAGGGGTTTGGATTAGATGTTATATTTAGGCTCGGATTAGCATATAGAGATTTTAAGGGGGATATAAAGCCATTCTTTACAAATAGAATTATGTTTCCTATATTTTCAACAAATGGAAGCTATTTAATTGGATTTTCTGGAAGAAGTTTAGATAGTAGTGAACCAAAATATAAAAACTCCCAAGATAGTAAAATTTTTAAGAAAAGTCAAATTTTATATGGTTTTAATTTTGCTAAAAGTTCTATCGTCAAAAATAAGTACGCTATAGTTGTAGAAGGTTTCTTTGATGTTATTGCATTACATCAAAGAGGTTATAATAATGCAGTATCTGTTATGGGAACTAATATTAGTGAATATCAAGCAAAAATGCTAAAAAAGTATGTTGATAAAATTTATATTTTTTTTGATAACGATGAATCTGGATATAAAGCAATAATCAAAAGTTTAAGTAATATACTAAATGCAAGCTTAATACCTTATATCATTTTACCAAATGAAAGGAAAGATCCTGATGAGATTGTTTTTGAAGGGGGGCTTGACAATTATTTAAAAAATCCATATAATATTAATGACTACTTTAAATTTTTATATGATAAAACAAGTAAGATGGAAGAGAAAATAAATTTAATTGAGAGTTTTAAAGAAGCTTTATCAAATGTTAAAGTAGAGGGGGGGAGAATTATAATTAGCGAGTTAAAGCCTGTAATTGATAACTTGGACAAAGTTTTAAAGTTAAAAATAATTTTGAAAAATATTTCTGAGATTCAATTTAATGACGAAGTTTATGCTCTTTGGAGTGTTTATAAAAGTAAAAATATGAAAGCATTTTTAGATAGTCTTGATGAAGACGTATTTAATAGCAAAATGGCAAAAGAATTATTTAGAGCTATAAAAATGGGAATTTTAAGTAGTGAAGATAATTTGAAATTAATTTCAAAAATTGAATTTAGTAATAAAGAATTATCTGAAAGTTCAATAAATGAATTTATAAAAAAGTGGCAGGAAAGAAAAATTATTAAAAAGGCAAAAATTGATTCAGACTTAAGAAGTTTGGAAGAACTCATAAAACTAAAGAGGAGGTTTTAGAATATGCCAAGACAAAAAGGTTTTGTCAAATATCAAAGCCAAAGGTTGCAGAAACTAATATCAAAGCTTATAAAAGAAGCTAGTAAAACACAAAAAATAAAATATGAAGAACTTATAAAAAGGATTCCTTCTGATTATGCAGAAGGAACTGAAGTATTTGATATCATAATAACAGCGCTTTTGGATAGTGGAATAGAGATAGAGTATCATGATAGGAAAACTTTATCCGAAATTTATGAATATGATGATTATGAGGAATCAAGAATTGGTGATGATCCTGCTAAAATATATTTAAAGCAGATTTCAAATCTTGGCTTATTAACCAAAGAACAAGAAGTTCAATATGCCAAAGAAATAGAGGATTCAAGGAATGAAATTATAAGGTCTCTTTTCTCCACAAAATTTGGTATAAAGAAATTCTTAAGGCTAATTGAACAAGTCGATTTAGATATTATACCGCTTGAAGAGGTTGTAAGTGTTGATCCAAATTATTGGACAAGTAGAAAAAAGAATAAGGAAGAGAGAGAAAGAATTAAAAATGCTTTTGAAAAAATAATAGAATTGTATAAAGATGGTAACTTTGATGAAATTACTCAGATTATTGTTGAACTTAAACCAAACTTTAGGAAAGTTTTGGAGATTATTGGTAAGATGAAAGAAAATTTTAAATCATTCGAGAAAGTATATAGAAGAAAATTAGATATTGAAAATGCTGTTCAATCTTTAGAAGAGACTAGCTTACTAAAAGATGATGATCTAAAAGATTTACAATCCTTGAAAGAAGAACTTAAGGAACTTGATAAAATTGTTAAAAAATATGAGGAACAATATGAAGCTAAATATGATGAAGTTAAAGATGTTATAGAAAAATTGGATAAGTTATACAAGCAATATGAGGATGCAAAAACAAGAATGGCATCTGGTAATTTAAGACTTGTTATAGGAATAGCGAAAAAATTCCTAAATAGGGGACTTGAGTTTATGGATTTAGTACAAGAAGGAAACATTGGTTTGATGAAAGCAATTGAAAAATTTGATTATAAGAAGGGTTATAAGTTTTCTACATACGCTACTTGGTGGATAAGACAAGCTATAATGAGAGCTATAGCAGATCATGCTAGAACTATTAGAATTCCAATTCATATGATTGAAACAATTGTAAAAATTACGAAAGCGAACAAAATATTAACTCAAGCTTATGGAAGAGAACCAACATATGACGAGATTGCTGAGTATTTAAATTTACCAGTGGAAAGAGTAAAACAAGCTATTGAGGTCGCACGTGAACCTATAAGTATGGATAAACCTATTGGAAAGGGTGAAGAAGCTTATTTTGGAGATTTCGTTGTTGATAAGTCTTATAATACACCTGTTGAGAATGCCAAAAAAGCTTTGATGCGCGAGAAAGTAATAGAAGTTTTAAATACTTTAACTGAGCGAGAAAGAAGAATTCTTATAATGAGATTTGGTTTAGACGATAGACCTCCAAGGTCGCTAGAAGAGATAGCAATTGAATTAGGAATTTCAAGGGAGAGAGTTAGACAAATAGAAGCAAGAGCTTTAGCTAAGATAATGAATAACCAAATAAGAAGACAAAAGCTTAGATATCTCTTAAACATGGAATGAAAATAGTTAGAATATTTTCTTTAATTGGTTTATTAGTAAGTTTGTATTTGTTATATGCTTATGAAATATCAAGGAGTATTGTTTGTATTGGAGGTGGTTGTGAGATTGTAGCAAGTAGTAATTACTCTAAGTTTTTGAATATTTCGTTACCATTTTGGGGTGTTTTGTTTTATATAACAGTAATTTCGCTAAGTTTCTTGAAAAGATATGAAAATTTGCTTCTTTTTATTCTAACAGTAGGAGCTATATTTTCAGTTTATTTAACGCTTGTTGAGATTTTTTTAATAAAAGCTATATGTATTTGGTGTTTTATGTCTGCTATTTGCACTTGGATTATGGCTATAAGTTTTGGCTTACGTAATGTTAAAAAATGATGAAATTCTTATAGTTGGGAAAATTGGCCCAAAAGTTTCAATAGCTCTTTCTAAGAAACATGGAAAAATTAGGTTTTTAGGTTCTCAAAACTTATTAACACTTTCAGTTTATAAAGTTAGTTTCTACTTTTACGAAAATAACGAAATTGTCAAAATTAAGGAAAGTAAATTTTTATATACTTTTTATCCTATTGTTAGAAACTATGAAAAATACAAATATACTGCCTTTGCTTTTAGGATTATAAGTGATTTTTTACCACTTTTCTTTCCAAGCAGTAATATATACCAGTTAACTCTAGACTATTTGAAAAGCTTAGTAAAAAATGAAGAAAATATCGAAAAGTTTTATATGCTTTGGCTTTATAAAGTGATGTATTTATTAAATGAAATTGATCATCTGTTATATTGTAGAGAGTGTGGTGATTCGAACGTGAGTTTCTACGTAAAAGGAATTGGTATGTATTGTGATAAATGCTTAAGAAATTCCGGTTTTAGAATTGAGAAATATGAGTTAGATTTCTTGAAAAATTTAAGTAAATTCAACTTTGAAACTATAAAAAGTGTGAAAATTGATTTTCAAAAATTTATAAGTATTTTTGAAGATAGTATTTTAAATACGCTCTAAAAAAACCACCGTTAAAATTTGTAAGTTTGAAAAAGATTTTATTTATAATGCCTTACTTTATAAAAGATAATTTTGGTGGGGGGGCAGAAGTTCAAGCTTACTTATCTGCTAAAAATTTATCAAAGTTTTTTGATGTATATTACATAACTTCAAATCCTCTAAATAAACAAAAATTTGAGATTTGTGACAATATTAAAGTTTTTAGAATTTTAAAAAATACAAGTATTTATGGTATTCTTGATTTTCCAAAGCTAATATACTATTTGTTCAAAATTAAACCAGATTTCGTGTATTTGCGGATGAATTATCCTTTCTTATTGCCTATAGGTGTTTTTTCGAAGTTCATAAAATCAAAAACTTTTTGGTTTTCAACTGAGGATATAACAATTGATTATTTTTATCATACAAAAAACTTTTTTCAATATTTGAGAAAATATAGAAGTTTTCATAAAATACCATTCTTGCTAATTAATAATATTTTGTATGACGTTTGTTTTTGCATAGGAATTTATCTAATGGATAAGAGGATTGTTCAAAATAAGTTGCAACAAAGAAAACTAAAAGATAAATTTAAACTCAATAGTGAGATTGTATACTCAATTATTGAAATTGAAGATGAAATAGTTGAAAAATCCAAGGAGCCTTTAATTATTTGGGTTTCTCACCTTTCAATAAGAAAAAGACCTGATTTATTCATTCAAATTGCAAAAAGTCTTCCTAAATATAAGTTCGTTATGATCGGTTCTGATAGTAAAAACTATCCTAAGGAGAGAATTTTAATGAATAAATCTGATAATTTAGATTACTTGGGTAAGTTAAGTTTAGATGAGACTAATAATTTTTTTAAGAAAGCTTGGATTCTTGTAAATACAAGTCCAAGAGAAGGCTTTCCAAATACATTTTTACAAGCTTTTAAATATAGAACTTTAGTAATTTCACTTTATGTTGATCCTGACGATATTTTAAAAAATTATAAAATAGGTTTTTTAGTTGGAAATCTAGAAAACGCTGTAGAAACTATTAGAGAAGTTATTGAAAATGAAAATTTAAGAAAAGAAATTACAGAAAGAGCATATAAATATCTGATTGAAAATCATTCAATTAAGAATATATTAAATCTCTTCCTCTAATCTTGTTCTTTTAATAATTCCTCTTTTCGAATTTTCAATAAATTCTATAAGCATTTTAATTTCATTTGTTTGTGGTAGTTTTTTTATTTCTTCAAGGGCTTGTTTTAAGTTATATTTTGGATTTTTAATAATTTTGAAAGCTTCTGATATTAATTTAATTCTATCTTCAGGAAACTCTCTTCTTCTTAAACCTACCAAGTTTATGCCTATAAGATACGCAGGATTACCTTCAACCATAGAAAATGGTAATACATCTTGGTTTATTCTTGACATTCCACTTACAATACTATAAGCACCTATTCTTGTATATTGATGAACACCAACAAGTCCTGATATATAAGCATAATCTCCAACTTCAACATGTCCAGCTAACTGACTCATATTTACAATAATTGTTCCATTACCAATTTTACAATTGTGAGCAATGTGAACGTACGCCATTATAAAATTGTTATTTCCTATTATTGTGCTATTTCCTTCACCAGTAGCTTTGTGAATAGTCACAAACTCCCTAATTATATTATTATCACCAATATCAACAAGTGTTTTTTCTCCTTTATACTTTACATCTTGTGGTTCAAGTCCAATTATTACACTATGAAATATTTTATTATTCTTTCCAATTTTAGCAGGACCTTCAATAATTACATTCCTTCCAATCTTAGTTCCATCTTCAATTATTACATTCTCACCTATGTATGAGCCATCTTCTATTTGAACATCTTTTCCGATTTTACTTGATGGATGGATATATATGCTCAAATTTTTATTTCCTCTTGTTTTCTTCCAAATATAATTCTACCTGTATCACTTTGATATATTGATACTACCTCAACTTCGATTTCTTTACCCATATACTTTCTTGCATGATCAACAACTACCATAGTTCCATCATCAAGATAACCAATTCCCTGGTCTGGTTCTTTTCCCTCTCTTACAATTCTTATTTTTAGTTTATCACCGAGCATTACAGGAGGAGCTAGTGCTCTTGTTACCTTATTTAAATTTATAACTTCAACACCTTGAATTTCAGCTAATTTTTGTAAATTGTAATCAGTTGTTATAATAGGCACTCTCCTTGCCCTTGCTATGTTTATTAATCTATGGTCTACTTCTCTATTTCTTGGATTATCAGCAATAATTTCAACTTTAATAGCTTTACCAGATAATTGTTTTAATCCTTCTAATACACTAATTCCCCTTCTTCCTTTTTCTCTTCTCAATGAATCTAATGAATCTGCTATATGTTGAACTTCACCAATTACAAATTTTGGTATTAATAGTTCGCCTTCTAATATACCTTCTTTTGCTAACTCTAATATTCTTCCATCTATTAGGGCACTTGTATCAACTAACTTAGGTCTTCCAAGAACATCACTAAAATCTCTTTGAAGAAATCTTAACATTTCGCCAAATTTCAAATCCTTCCTTTTGTTATAAGAAAAGCTGAAAAAGATGTATATGAAAATTAAATTAACTACAAGATATATATAGCTATGGATTACGGATGGTGTAAATTTTGCAATAATGGAAGATATAAGATTAGCTATAACAAGAGCAATAGCAAGAGCAATAGAAAACGAAATAACAACCTTTAGCTTCATTCCTGATATGTAATTTGCTATAATATATGAGATTATAGATGATGTTACAGCAAATCCAAGAGATATTACCCAACTATAGCCGAAGTTTAAAAACCCAAAGAAAACACTTAAACCTATAAGCGAAACAAACGTTACATTTATAGTCCTCATATACTATCACCTCAGCTTCTTTGAAAATTTTAAAGCATAAAAACAATTACCTTTAAAATTTTCATATGGTTTTTAAGCTTGAGGAAGGAGAAAAGCCAAAAAGCACGAAAGCTATAACTATTGTTAAGGCTATTAGAGATGCTTTAGCTGAAGAAATGAGAAGAGATGAGAGAGTTATTATTCTTGGTGAAGATGTTGGAAAGAGAGGGGGTGTATTCTTATCAACAGAGGGACTAATTGATGAGTTTGGAGAAGAAAGAGTTATTGATACACCTTTAACAGAAGCAGGAATTGTAGGAGCTGCTATTGGTATGGCACTTTATGGTTTGAGACCTGTTGCTGAAATTCAATTTATAGATTTTGTATATCCTGCCTTTGACCAAATTGTAAATGAAGCAGCAAAGTTTAGATATAGAAGTGGAAATCAGTTTAGTGTTCCACTTGTAATAAGAGCACCTTATGGAGGAGGTATTGGAGGAGGATTATATCATTCACAAAGTCCAGAAAGTTATTTCGTTCATACTCCAGGACTTAAAGTTATTATACCATCTACACCATCAGATGCTAAGGGTTTATTAAAATCCTCTATTAGGGATGAAGATCCTGTTATATTTTTAGAGCCTAAGAAAATTTATATGTCGGTAAAAGAAGAAGTTCCAGATGATCCTGATTTTACAATTGAAATTGGAAAAGCCAAGAAAGTTAGAGAAGGGAAAGATGTTACTATAATAAGTTATGGATATATGGTTCATGTATCATTGAAAGCTTCAGAACTTGCTCAAAAAGAGGGAATTTCAGTTGAGGTAATAGACTTAAGAAGTTTATTACCATTTGATAAAGATGCAATATTAGAGAGTGTTGCTAAGACTGGTAGATTAATTATTGTAAATGAAGCTCCAAAGTTATGTTCTTTTGCTTCCGAAATTTCTGCTTTTGTAGCAGAAAGAGCTATTGAGTATTTAATAGCGCCTATTAAAAGAGTTACAGGTTTTGATACACCTTTCCCTTATGCTCAACAAAACTATTATATGCCTAATGAATATAGAATTTTAAGAGCAATTAAAGAGTTAATAAATTGGGATTGAAAAAAGCTTATTATATTACTTTTGGTTGTAGAACGAATTTTTACGATACAGAACTTATTAAATCTAATCTTGAAAAATTAGGTATTTCTCAAACTAATAACTTGGAGGATGCTGATTATATTATAATAAATTCTTGTGCTGTTACTCAAAAAGCTGAAAGTGATTCTAAACATGCTCTAAACAAAGCTCTTAGAGAGAAGAAGGAAAATGCGAAAGTAATTTTTACAGGTTGCGTAGCAAAAATTAAGAAATTAAACTTAGCAGATTTTGAAGGCTCTATAGTAGATGTTTTAAAATTTTTTAATATAGAAAATCCTGAAGATTCTATAATTTATGATTATAAAAGTAGGACTAGAGCAACTTTAAAAGTTCAAGAAGGTTGTAATTTTGCTTGTTCATATTGTGCTATTAGAATAGCAAGAGGCAAGAGCAGGAGTAAGGAAATTGAGAAAATCATGAAAGAAATGGAAATTTTAAGTATTAGAGGATTTAAGGAGGTTATGATTACTGGTATTCAAGTAGGGGACTGGGGAAGGGAATGGAACTTAAATTTAGCTTATTTATTAAGAAAGTTAGTTGAAAAATTTCCAAATATCAGATTTAGATTATCCTCAATCTTGCCGCTTCATATTACAGATGAACTAATAAATTTATACTTAGAATATCCAAAAAATTTAATGCCCCACTTTCACATTTCGCTTCAAAGTGCATCAAATAATGTTTTGAGAGATATGAGAAGACCTTATACAATTGAAATTTATAAGAAAATTGTCGAAAAAGTTTTAAATAAGATTGAAGATGTAAGTATAGGAACTGATATAATTGTGGGATTTCCAACAGAAACAGATAGTGATTTTTTATTAACTTATAACTTTTGTAAGCAATTTCCATTTA
>JBDRXT010000006.1:0-23519 GCA_039803045.1 Caldifarciminota bacterium | reverse complement strand
CTTACAGAAGAAGACCCACAAGACTTTAAAGTGCCAGACCTGCCACTACCAACCTTAAAGGACTTAAAAATTGACTTTGATAGTCCAGACCCCTTTCATCCAGAGGACTGTTTTGAAAGGTTAAGGAGCTTTTCCTTTGAAAGATACGAAGAGCTTAGGAACTATCCAGCGATAGATGGTTCTTCAAGGCTTTCTCCCTGCATAAGATTTGGAGTGCTATCCTTGAGAAGTATCTTTAAGACCGCACAGGGTAGAAGTGAGCAGTTTATAAAGGAGTTGGCATGGAGAGAATTCTGGTATCACATAGCTTACAACTTTCCACAGACCAAAGACCTTGAGTTTCAGGAAAAGAGAAGAAACATAAGATGGGAAAACAGGCAAGAATACATACAGAGTTTCTTTGAGGCAAAAACAGGTTATCCCATAGTAGATGCGGGTATAAGACAACTAAAAGAAGAAAAATGGCTTCACAATAGGATGAGGATGATAGTAGGTAGCTTCCTAACAAAGGTTTTGCTTATAGACTGGAGGATAGGGGAGGAATTTTTCAAAGAGCACCTTTTAGACTATGACGAGGTAGTAAACATAGGAAACTGGCAGTGGACCGCTTCTGTGGGTGCAGACCCCAAACCCTTCAGGCTTTTCAATCCCATACTTCAAGCCCAAAGGTATGACCCGCAGTGTGAATACATGAAAAAATACCTTCCAGAACTCTCAAAACTGCCCTGTGAAATGCTTCACAACCCAATAAAATACACACTACCATACTATAATCCTTTAGTAAACTACTACCAAAATAGCAAAATAGCAAAGGCAATATATAGCGCAAGTTCCTGAGAATACTAACTAATGCTGTTTTTGTAAAATTCTTGAAATTATACTTGTTAATAAAACAAATATAACTATGAAAAATGAAGCAGACCAGGCAAGTCTGTGCCAGCTCTCATAAGGAGACATAGCGTATACAAATATATTAACTGTTAAAGTGG
Organism: Caldifarciminota bacterium; assembly: GCA_039803045.1. Lineage (GTDB taxonomy): Bacteria > Hydrothermota > Hydrothermia > LBFQ01 > DSFT01 > DSFT01. The sequence goes on along the minus strand of JBDRXT010000006.1, from coordinate 22,530 downwards.
CCATAGGTTTTGTAATATCTATTTCAAACATATTATTATTAAAACTCGTAAATAACAATGGAGCAGTTTCTCCAAAAATCCTTGAAAATGATAATATTAATGATGTTAAAATACCAACTTTTATATAACTTAAAACAATTTTCGTTATAACTTTCCACTTAGGAGAACCAAGTGAGTAGGCAGCTTCTTTTGTAGCATCTGGAACAAGTCGTATTAGCTCATCAACCATCCTTAAAATAATTGGGATTGAAATTATTGCAAGTGCAATTGAACCACTTATTGCTGAAAAAGTTTTAAAAGGCTTTACAAATAAAGCATAAGCATAAGCTCCAATAACAATAGACGGTACAGATAACATTATATCAGATAGAAACCTAACTATATTTGAAATTTTATGATTATACTCATTTATATAAACTGCACTTAAAAGAGCAATAGGAAAACTAATAATTATTGCAATCGAGGTTATTATCAAACTTCCCAAAACAGCATTTCTTAAACCTCCCCCTTCAACACCAGGTGGTCTTGGATCCTCTAAAAAGAAGTCTAAGTTAATTGACTTAATACCAAATATTAAAACATCTTTTAAAATCCAAACAAGAACAAATATAACAATAAATGAAAAAACAAGAGAAAATATAACAAAAAGCTTGTCTAAAAAGATTCTCTTTCCCATTTTTGTAACTTATAAATTAAAAACCTTGAAATTGCAATAATGATAAAAGATATGAAAAATAGAATGAATACTAAATAAAACAGGCTTGAAAGATATAAATCAGTTGTTGCTTCTGTAAACTCATTTGCTAAGGATGAAGCAATTGTAATAGTAGGCTCATATATATTCTTTGGAATTTTATATAAATTTCCAATTACAAATGTAACTGCCATGGTTTCTCCAAGAGCTCTTGTAAGCCCAAGTATTATTCCTGCTAAAATACCACTCTTTGTATAAGGAATTACAACATTTTTAATAACTTCAAATCTTGTAGCACCAAGAGCATATGCAGATTCTCTAAAAACATTTGGAACTAATAAGAAAACATCAATTGTCATTGATGAAATGTATGGAATTATCATGATTGATAAAACAATGCTTGCTGTTAAAAGACCTATTCCTAAAGGTTGTCCATTAAATATTTCTATAAATCCAAGATTTTTTATGAGAAATGGTTCTACATAATTCTTCATAATTGGAACTAAGACAAAAAGTCCCCAAATACCATATATAATACTTGGAATAGCTGCTAATAGTTCAAAAATTGCTCTAAAAATATTTTTTAAAAATGGGGGACAAAGTTCAGTTATAAATATTGCTATTGCGAAAGCCATTATTACTGCTAAGGATAGTGCTATTGTTGAACTAAAAATAGTTCCTAAGATAGGAACCAATCCTCCAAATTCTTCCTTCACTGGATCCCATGTAGTATTAAACAGAAATCCTATACCAAATTCACTAATAGCTAAATTCGATTCCACATAGAGAGTAATCAAAATAGAAAAAGGAATTAAAATTACAATTATAGAACTTATAAGAGCAAATATCTTGAAAATATTATCAAGTTTCAAAAGTCTAAAATTTTAAAGCTAAGGGGTAATAAATCCTTAATATTAAATTCACCAATTCTTGTAATTATTTTTAGATTATCCGAAAATTCTCTCATTACTTGTCTACAAGCACCACATGGAACAATATTTAAAAATTCTTTACCATGTTTATCAACTGCTACAAGATAAATTCTCAATAGATTGTTATAACCCTCTGAAATTGCCTTAAATATAGCAACTCTTTCTGCACAAATTGTTAATCCATAAGAGCTATTTTCTATATTTACTCCATAAAATTCTTTTTCTTCAATTCCATTTGAAGCAACCAAAATACAAGCAACTTTAAATTCTGAATAAGGAGCATAGGAAAATTTTATATAATTTAGTGCTCTATCCAACACTTGTTAACTTTTTATTTTTATACCAATCTTTGATATAATTTATAATTTCTTCAAGTGGAGTTCCAGGTCCAAATATTTTACTAACACCCATTTTTTGAAGCTCTATTGCATCTTCGTCTGGAATTATACCCCCTCCAATAAGAAGAACATCTTCAAGTCCATTTTCTTTCATAAGTTTTAAAATCTTAGGAAAATAAGTCATATGAGCACCTGATAATATAGATATACCAATTACATCCACATCCTCGTCAATTGCCATTTGAACAATTTCTTCCGCTGTTCTATGAAGACCACTATAAACAACTTCCATTCCCGCATCTCTTAGTGCTCTTGCTAAAACTTTTGCTCCCCTATCATGCCCATCTAAACCAACTTTTCCTATCAAAACTTTAATTGGTCTATTCATAAAGTTCTAAAATTATAAAGTTGGTGATGTATTATCCGCAATTTTAACTATCTAACGATAAAAATTCTTTTATTGCAACTTTATAATCTCTTAGAGGCTCTAGAGGATAATTATCCAAACTCGAATAATCAGGTCTTTTTGCTATAGATGGGTATTTACTTACTTTCACAATCTTTCCCTTATAACCAACAATATCCAAAACATATTTTGCTAATTCATACCTTGATACACTCAAGCAACCCGTTAAGTGAAAAAGTCCAACATCTCTGTTTTTTATCATCTTATAAACTCTTATTGCTAAGTCTTTCGAATAAGTTGGATTTGAAACTTGCTCAGTCATATATATTACATCTTTCTCCTTCATATTTATTATTTTATCTACAATTGAACTTTTGCCACTTCCAAATAACCAACTTGTTCTAATTATTAAATAATTTTCATAACCACTTTTCCTAATAATCTCTTCACCCATTAACTTGCTCTTTCCATAATTGTTTATCGGATTTGGTGTATCAAAAATTTTATATGGAGTTTTCTTTTTTCCATCAAAAACATAATCTGTACTAAAATGAACTAAAAAGCATTTATTTTCTATTGCAGAAATTAATAAATTTTCTACACCTTTTGCATTAACTAAAATTGCTTTTTCAAAATTCTCCTCACAATAATCAACATCAGTTAAAGCAGAGCAGTTTATAATAACATCAGGTTTATATTCTTTTACAACTTTTATCACATTATCTAGTTTTGTAATATCTAAATCCTTACTTGATAATGCTAACTTTTCTTCTAATATAATCTTTCTAAACTCAGAACCAAGTAATCCAAAAGCACCTGTAATCAAAAATTTCACTGCTTAACTAAGTTTATGGGAACTTCCTGGTAATGAGAAAATTCCATTTTAAATCTGCCTCTACCTTTCGTTTTTGCTCTAAGAGCTGGTAAGAAATCATAAAGTTCAGCAAGTGGCATTTGAGCTATAATCTTATTACTCTCTATACTCATAATTTTTCCTCTCCTTGTATTAACTTCTGATATTACTTCACTTATATATTCTTCGGGTGAAAATATTTGAACATTATAAATAGGTTCGAGAACATATGGATCTGCTTTACTTACAGCGTCCTTAAAAGCTAAACTTCCTGCTATTTCAAAAGCTAAGTTAGAAGAATCAACCTCATGATATTTTCCGTCAAATAATATAACTCGTACATCAATAATAGGATAACCTAATACAAACCCTTCTTCCATAGCTTTTTTAACACCCTGCTCAACATAAGGTCTATATTCTTTCGGTATTGCACCACCGAAAATCTTATCCACCCATTCATAACCAGAACCTCTTGGCAGTGGTTCAATTCTAATATTAGCTACACCATATTGACCTCTACCACCAGTTTGCTTAATGTACTTTCCAAGTCCCTCACTAGGTTTTCTAATTGTTTCTCTATATGGAACTTTTGCTTTTTCTTTATCAACTTCAACTGAAAATCTTTGTTTTAGCTTTTCTAAGATAATATTTGTGTGAACTTCTCCTTGACTATAAAATAAAGTTTGTTTCAAGCTTGGGTCATATTTAAATGTGAAAGTAGGATCTTCAGCCATAATTTTTTGTAATGATTCAGAAAGCTTTTCCTCATCTTTTTTTGTTTTTGGCTTTATAGATATAACGTACAATGGTTCAGGATATTCTATCCAATCATAAATTACACTATCATTTGAGAGTGAATCACCAGTTTTGCTATCTTTAAGTTTTAAAACAAGCCCTATTTCCCCTGAATTTAGTTCGTTTATTTCTTTTCTTTCTTTTCCAAGAGGTATATACAAATGCGAAAGTTTTTCAATTGTTCCTGTCCTATTATTTTTCAATTCCATACCCGATGTAATCTTTCCAGAATAAACTCTAAAAAGATACATTTCACCTAAGTGGGCTTCCGAATAAGTCTTAAATATAAGAATTGAACTAAAATCCTTGTTTTCAAATCTTTCCTTAAAGGAAGTTCCATATTCTCCAATAAAATCCAACAATTCCACAACTCCTACACCACTTAATGAGTCTATATATAAAAGCGGATAAAATAAGCTTGATTTAATCGCTTTTCGCATAGCTCTTTCCAACTCGTTATTATTAATTTCTTCACCTTGAATATACTTTTCGAGTAATTCATCATCAGCTTCTGCAACTAATTCCATAATTTCATCGTATTTAAAACTAACACTATTGAAATTATTTCCAATTCCACTAATTATTTGCACTGGATAAATTTGCTTTGAAACTTTCTCTCTTAATAAATCTACAATTTCCTTAGGATCTTTTTCATAACTTTTACATTTGTTTATAACAAAAAAAATAGGGATATTGTATTTTTTTGCTTCCTCAAAAGCTCTTTCAATACCAACTTCTATTCCCATCGAAATATCAACAACAATTAACATATTATCAGAAACTCTAACTGCACTCATAAGTTCACCCTCTAATTCAATAAATCCAGGAGTATCAATAAATTGAAAATCATAATTCTTATATTTTGTTCTGAAGACTTTTAGATTTATAGTCATGCCTTTTGCTTGTTCTATGGGATCATAATCAAGAATATTTTTTTCTAATCTCGGTATAACGTTCGTAATCTTTAAGATTTGAGCAATTAAACTAGTTTTTCCACTTCCTATATGACCACTTACTACAAAGGTTTTTTCTGTCATATCCATATTTTAAAGTACAAAGACTTTAAAATTTTCAAATGAATATTCTATCATATAAGGGTAAATATCCAAAAATAAGTTCTAATGTTTTTATTGCTCCAAATGCTATTATTATTGGTGATGTTGAAATTGGAGAGTATAGTTCAGTTTGGTTTTCTTGCGTTATTAGGGGTGATGTTCACTATATAAAGATTGGTAGTTATACTAATATTCAAGACTTAACTATGATACATGCAGAAAAAGACAAATATCCAACAATAATCGGAAATTATGTTTCCGTAGGACATAGAGCAATTATTCATGGTTGTATTATAAATGATTATGTTTTAATTGGAATGGGAGCAATTATTTTAAATAATGCTTTCATAGATAGTTATACAATTGTGGCAGCTGGTTCTGTTGTAAGAGAGGACTTTAGGGGCGAAAGCGGAGTTTTAATAGCAGGAGTACCTGCAGTTATTAAGAGAAAACTAACAGAGGAGGAAATTCAACTAATTAAGGATATTCCACAAAGATATGTAAGATACTCAAAAGACTATATAAATGAAGGAATTAAATAAGGCTATAGAAGCATACTTAAGACTATCGAATTTAGAATGGATTTTAGATTATATAGATGTTAAAAAAATCTGCCAAGCGGTTTTGAAAGCTTATAATTTCGTTGAATTTGAAAATTTTAGAAATGGAATATTGTTCTTGAAAGTGAAAGATAGAAGAAAAATTATTGAAATTCATTATAAGAAAATTGAAATTATAAAAGTGATAAATACTATAGCAAAAAGAGAGATTGTAAAGTATATTTTTTTAAAATGAGAATTTTTGTCTTATTGCTTACTCTTATTTCCTGCCAGCAGCCAATTATATTTAGAAAAAGTTTAATATCAATTGATACAACGGCAAACGTAATATTAGATGAACCAAAAGTAAGAGTTAAAATAGCCCAGGCAGATAGTTTTATTTTAGAGTTTTCAGACAGTTTTTACATTATTAAGGAAGATACGATTTTAAGAGGGTTTAAGGGAAATTTGCATTTAAGAGTTTTTGAAGGAAAGCCTGCAAAGTTAAAATACTATAAAATTCTTGGCAGATATTCAAATATTTCAGATGCTATCCTAGAAATAACAACTCTTTCAAATCTAAATGCAAATTTTGAATTTAAGACTATCGGAGTAAAACTTTCAAATATTGATACAAGGGAATTTTTATTACTAGAAGGACCTTATGAAAAGCTTGATAGTTTTGTTGAGGGTAAAAACATAGCACTTTTGGATAAAGTCCAAGAGGGAGAAGTTATATTAAAATATAATAATATTGAAAAAAAACTAAAAATTCCTTTTAAAATACAATCAAAATCTCCAATTACACTAAAAAACTTTCTTATTGATGATGGACTAAATCCCCCAGTTATTACAACAAGGAGTTATGAAGGATATTTTGAAATTTGGCTTGATATAAATGCAAAACAAGTTCTCATTGTTAATATTATAAACTTTGAGAATTATATCAAGGGTATTTTACCATACGAAATGTCAAACAAATTTCCCATTGAAGCACTAAGAGCACAGGCAATCTTAGCAAGAAGTCATGCATTAAGTGTATATAAGAAAAAACTAATGTTATTATATCAACCATATGATTTAACCTCAGATGTTTATACCCAAGTTTATGGTGGAACCAAGGATGTGAATGAAAATATAAATTTAGCAGTAGAACTAACAAGAGGTCTATTCTTAACATTTAATAATAATATCGTTTATGCTTTATTTCATTCAAGTTGTGGTGGCTCATTAGATGACGGGAATTTATGGAACAACCCATTAAGCTATTATTTTTCTAAAATTGATGATAATAAAAATACACCTTTGGACTTATCAGAAGATAGTTTAGTAAGAGAGTTTATAAATAACGACAAAATGGATGTTTATTGTAATAATAAGAATTTTGCAGGTGCGAAAGAAGTTTTTAGATGGACAGAGGTTTTCAGAATTTCTGAAATCGAGAAAAAATTGAATAGAAAAATTCTAGGATTTGAGGTATTAGAAAGGAGTAAAGGAGGAAGGGTTAAAAAATTAATAATAAAGTTTAAAAGTGGAGATAGCATAATTAGCGGAGAGTTAAACGTAAGGAGATTTTTTTATAAGAATGGATATTTAAGAAGCGCATTATTTTACTTTGATATAAAAGGTGATAGCTTAATTATAAGAGGTGGAGGATTTGGTCATGGAATTGGACTTTGCCAATATGGAGCAGGAGAAAGAGCATTAAAAGGCCAATATTACTATCAGATTATAAACTCTTATTTTCCTAACGTTACAATTACAAGATTATATTAAAAAGCTTAATTTACTTTTTCATCATTTTTGATATCATAGCTTCTATGTTTTTCATATCCTCATCTATATAGTAGAAAGCTTTTCCAATTGCTTTAAGTAAGAGAAAAATTATTCCAAGAGCTTTTTGAACTTCTGGATCTGAAAGCTGTTTTAAGATATCTAATAAACCTACCTTTGGTGGATTTCGCATTACTTCAGGTGTAAATGTTTGAGACAAACTTCTCTCTAAAGCTGAAGCCATCATACTTATAGCTGTTGGTTCCATACGAGACAAGATTTCCAAGATGTTAGCTATATTAGAGATTATTCTTAGAACTCGTGGTTCAGTAACCATTCCTAGACCTTCTCCGAAGTTTTCAGAAACATAGCCAAAGAAAGCAAGAGCTCCAGACTTTTCAAGTTTATCTATCATATCGATTAGTCTTTCTATAGCTTCCCTTTGTTCTAATAACCTTGCTAAAATCGATATAGCTTGTAAGTTTTGAGGTTCTAATATAAGGCCAAGATTTTCAGAAATAGTTTCACTCATATTCATTTGAGCAAGAAGAGAAATACCACTTTTCTCAAGAATTTCTTCAATTTTCGAAACTTTCTCTTCTACAAATTCTAATCTTTCCATATTTTCCTCCTATTCAATTTGGGTAGCAAACCAAAAACTTTCGAACAAAATCTTACTAATGCGAATCCACTTACCTACAGCTATAATACCGCAAGAAGGCATACCAGTACCACTTATAACTTTTTCAAATGAACAGTGAGGAAGTATAGCATTATCTCCAAAGTCCATAATGCACATAGCAACGGGATTAAAAGGTTCTCCAATATATGAACCTTTTATATCAGATGCTATTATACCTGCAATATATTCACCTTGAAAGTGAGCTACCACTCCTGCTGGAGGAAGCATCAGAGATCCATTTACTACATCACCAATTATAAATACATTATTATACTTTAAAGATCTGAATGTAACTTTATCAACTTCTGGAAAGCCCTTATGTCCAGATAAGGGAGAATTTTGAACAACAATATTTGGAACAAAAGGCGGAACAAGAATAAGAAGATCATACTCAATTTCTCTTCCATCTTTCGATTTAACTTTACCTCCTTCAAAGGAAATAGGTTCAAATTCCCCATGAAAGTGAATATTTTTAGATTTAAATATTTCCATAATTTTAGAAGAAATTGAGGGACCCATTGGGGCAAGAGGTAGTGGATGAAAATGGAATACATGAACTTCACATTTTTCTCTTATACCCTTTACCCTAAGAGCAAATTCAACTTGACCTGCTACCTCAAATGGTGCTGGTGGGCAAGGATAATATTGAGATGAAACTCCTACAACCACTTTTCCACTTTTAAATTTTTTGATTTTTTCTCTTAGTTTCAAAGCATCATCAAGACTCCAAGGTGCATGACTATCTGAAACAGGAGGTTTAAGGGCTTGAGCTCCAAGCGAAATAACGAGATAATCATAATTAAAATTACCTTCATTTGTTTTGACTAGATTATTAGCAGGATCTATTGATTCCACTGTTGCATTAATATAGTTTATGCCCCTTTTTCTCAAGTTAGAAAACGGTCTTCTAATCTGATCTGGTTCTCGCATTCCAAAGGCTAACCAAGGATAAGCTGGCATAAATTCATGATATTGATTTTTGTCTATAAGAGTAACATCTACTTCTTTGCCAAGAATTTTCTTTAATTTATTTGCAGTTGCCAACCCACCTGTTCCTCCTCCCAAAATCAAAATTTTCACAGTCATGTTTTTTACCTCCCTTTATGCTAAAGATTTTAATTATCTTCCATATGGAAGCCAACTTAACATTTCAAAATTTTATGGTCTCTTATATTATTTTTTTACACCCTTTTTTTCGTAAATTTTTGAAATTTCTAGACGAATAAACTCTAATCTTGGATCATTTTTCTTAGTCTTTTGTAAGTATTTTATGAGGTCATTATATACTAAAATAGCTAAATCGTATTCTTCTTTATTCTCAAGACTTTTAGCAAGTAATATATGAGCATTTATAATTGTATCAGCAATCTTCTTATACCTTGGAACTTTCCTTAAAAAGTTTTTCAAATAATATACTGAGGAGTCGTAATTTTGCAATTTGTAATAATGAATACCTTTTTTGTAATCATCCAGATCAATATCACTAAAATTTGAACAACTAATAATTACTAAGATAAAAAAATTCTTAAATTTATTAATCAGAAATTTTATAGCCAAATTCTAAAGTGCAAGATTTTATTTAAATTAATTCAATAGCTTAGAAAGTGTCCTAAAGGTCCATATCCCTTCCCTATGTTCAAATTATTTTCAATAGCAAGTTGGGTATAAGCTTTTGCTATCCTTATTGAATCTAATATACCTTTCCCCTTTGCTAAGTTTGCAGTAATAGCGGCAGAAAACGTGCAACCTGTTCCATGTGTATTTCTTGTATTCACAATTGGATAACTCAACTCTATAAATTCATTGTCATAATATATAATATCAATCACTTCTTTTTCAAAATTTAAGTGTCCTCCCTTAATTATAACACACTTTGCTCCGAAACTTCTTATAATTTTAGCACACTCTTTCATGTCGTTAATATTCTTTATTTCAATATTAGATATAACCTTTGCCTCATTTAGATTAGGTGTTATTATAAGCGAAAATGGAACTATTTCTCTTATCAAAGCTTCAATAGCAGATTTTTGTAATAAAGCACTTCCACTTTTTGAAATCATTACAGGATCTAACACTATTTTCTCTAATTTAAAATCTCTTATAGCTTTTGCTACATTTAAAATAATATCCTCATTTGAGAGCATACCTAACTTTGATGCATCTATTCCAATATCTTCATATACAACTTTTATTTGTTCATATACCAAACTACCTGGTAAATCAAATATTTTATATACTCCAGTTGTGTTTTGTGCTGTTATAGAAGTAATAGCACTCATCCCATATACTCCAAATGCTGAAAAAGTCTTTAAATCTGCTTGAATTCCAGCTCCCCCTCCACTATCACTTCCTGCAATAGTAAGAGCTTTGTAAATCATGTTAAAAACTTAATCCAAAGCCTATAAAGTAATTTCTTTCACTAGCAGGTATGAATAAAGGCTCCCCATTATCTCCTACATATCCAAACTGGTTATATAGATTGTTAAATACATTATATGCCCCAAATTTTAATAAAATATTTTTGAAATTGTAATTTACGATTACATTTGACACAAAATAAGGTTCAATTGTGAATTCATTCTTAGGATCAATATACTGCTTTCCTATAACTCTCTCTTCAAATATTAAACTTAAATCCTTATAGTTAGCTTCTAATGATAAGTAGAGTAAATAATTTGGATAACCTGCAACAACATTTCCCGAGTAATCAAATGGTCCATTCCAATCCTCTCCTCTAAACTCTATATACTTATTGTTATTATAAGCAAAACTTGAATAAATTCTAAATGTCTTATGAACTAGAAAATCTAATTCTAATTCAACACCTTTATATTCTACTAAACCTGCATTTGTTAAGATTGGTATTCCATCTATTAATTTTCCACCAAACACAAGAGCGTCTTTAAAATTCGTATAATATGTACTTATAGCGAATTTAAAATCACCCTTAGTATATCTTGAACCCATTTCTATTGATTTTGCATTTTCAGGTTTTTTTCTTGGATTTGAACACATATTACCTTGACAAATCTCAAAATCATATTTTGGGTCATTCCAATATGGATATTGAGCATCATAAATTTCTCTTGTTCCTGGTTCTCTTGAATTCATCGAAGAGTTTATAAATAGACTTACATTTTGATTTAAAATATAAGTTATCCCAAGACGCGGAGATGGAAATGTATAAGAAACCTTATATTCAACATTTCTTGGATAGTAGTTATAAAAGTGGCTTTGATTATAAGCATGTAAATAAGTTAGTAATATGTTTAATTTTTCTATTGGACTGAGCTTAATTTGAATAAATGGATTTATAACTATTTTGTCAAGATTGTAGTAATAATATTTTCTATTTGGTTCCCTGCAACAATTTGGCAATGAATCTGCCCAAAGTATCAAACCATAATGTTCAGATTTGTGATATATAAAGTTTGCTCCAATAGAAAATTCATATTTACCCAATGCATATAAAATTCTAGGAATATATCCATAATCTACCTCCTTAACCCACCTCTCCCTTATTAAATTAAATTTTGTTTTTTGGGCAATTGTATCATTCCAGAGCTCATAAAAATACTCACTCCATCTTCCTTTTCTTTTTTGCCTAAATCTTCCATCTCCTGTTATTGCATATAAAATGTTCTTTACATATAAATTACCAAAAATGTTTTCTTGGTGTAGTTCGTAATGAGGCCTAAAGAACAAATCAGTCTCATCATCAAATTCTAGTGGATTATATCTTCTATTTTCTCTCAATTTCACCGTATCAATTCCTTCATAAGCTAAATGCGTATATTCATTACCTCCATGAAAAACAAAAGTTGTTATAGAATTTTCAGATATTCTTCTTAAAGCTATGTAATAGCTATATAGGTCTGACCAAGATTTTTCTCTATATCCATCTGTTTTCATTTTTGAAAATCTTGCATAAACATTATTACTTGAATATTCTGATGTAAATCTGAATGTATTATACGAACCATAACCACTAAATATAGATATTTTTGATTCTTGAGAGAACTTAAATCCTACCACATTTATAACACCCCCAATTGCTGAAATTCCATATGGAGCATAACCTATTCCTCTTTGAATTTGAATGTAATTACTACTACTTAAAATATCAGGGTAATCTATCCAATAAATATCCCCACTTTCAATATCATTTGTTGGAATGTCGTTTATTAAAACCGAGATATATTTATCAGAAAATCCCCTTATCTTAATATAATTGTAATTCAAGCCATTACCTGCATCTGAATAAAAAAATAAATTCGGTGTTCTCGAAAGTAATGCTGGAACATCCATGAAACTATAAAATTTTGATATTTCACTTTCGTTTACCTGACTATATGATACTGATGCATCTTTAATAGCACTTGAAGTGATAATAGTTTCCTTAAGCTCATATGTTTTTATTGTATCTTCAACTAAAGTTAAGATAATTAACATTTTTTACCCCCCCCTTTTGTAATTGTATTATTTTTTAATCTCCCTTAATATGATTTGTGCAGCTTTTTTTCCAGAAAGGAGCATTGCTGAAAATGTTGGTCCCATTCTATTTAATCCATATGTTTCTGCAATAGCCATTCCACAGACTACAAGTCCTGGATATATTTCAGATGTATACTTAACAACATTCTCTTCACTTAGTTCTACATTTAACGGTCCAAGTCCTTTTATTTCAACAAGATTTCTTTTTGCTAATTTTTGAACTACAGCAGCATCATGACCAGAAGCATCTACCACATATTTACTTTCAAGTGCTATTGGATCAACGCAAGTTATAGATCTTGGAAGAGCTCTTGTTGGAGACCAGTTTACTACAACACCACTAACTCTATTATTCTTAATAATCACATCATCCAAATATGTCAATTGTAAGAATTTAACACCACTTATAGCAGCTTCATATATAAGTTTTGAACAGGCTATTGGACCATAACTTGCATATAATCCATCCTCTACTTTTTCATATGGAATTTCAAGCTCATCAAATAGCTTGTTAACAGGCTCCCTTATAGTTATAGTATTCATATAATATCCACCGATCCAAAATCCACCACCAAGATAATTATTCTGTTCTATTACGAAAACCTTAAGTCCACTTTTAGCAAGCTCTCTTGCACAAACGAGTCCAGATGGCCCGGCACCCACTACGAAAACATCAGCAAACAAAGCTTCTGATAAGTCACTATAGAATCTATCTAAGAGGGCTTTTGAGATAGCTCTTTCCATAATTTAACCTCCTTTATCTATTTCCACACAGAGGGAAACTAAGAGAAGCTGTGAGAGTGCCTGACCCCCACACCTTCCCTACGCCGGTATTACCCGGTTCAGGTTCAAAGGGTCGCTTCCGTTCCCAGGAAGCCTCTCAGCCGGGTTAACCCCAACTCCCCCGGTGTGGTTTGAAAATTTTAAAGCATATTTTGCTTTATTTCAAAATAACTTTATAACTTTTATTTTCGATTTTAATAATGTAAAATCCCTTGTTTAACTTTTCACAACCATTTAAAATTTTCAAGAGACTACCGTTAGGGGAATATATAGATGCAATTTTCTTAGTACAAAGTTCTTGCCCTTTTATATAATATAAATCCTTTTCTTCACTAATAGTTGTAGTTTGATAAATTGGAAGACTTATGTATGATGGATATTGGCTATTGTGATAAACTCTGTTATTTGCTACAAGTTTATTTGGATCATCTCTCTTAAATGGTCCTCCATTATTTGGGTTTGCTTCAAATCTTGGATAATTTGCAGATGATATTATTACCATAAGCTTATGACCTGGTAGAAATGCCCAAGCTGTTGTACCAACCCTTACAATTACAGAATCAATTTGATTAGGATTTAATAGAACTTCTTGATCAAATCCATATCTATATCTTGCTTTAATTATTCCATCAGTAACTAATATTTTCCTTCCATCTGGAAATACATCTACAAGTCTTACAGAAAAATCTGTATCAAGCCTATCAGATGAAACATAAAGCTTAGCATAAACAGTTCCAATTACTAATAATGTATCAGTTAAAATTGGGGTTTGAAATACTACCACATCGCTTCTATTTATCAATGGACTTTGATCCTTAGGTCCTGCTTGAGTTGCTTCTAAAAGTTCATTTCCTCCAATTGTCGGTGTTGGATCAAATGGGTTATAGGTGTATTGCGAATAACCTGTATTTTCTACTGGATAAAATGGAGAAATTAAACCACCATTTCTTAAATAAAAGTTTCTATAATAAATTCCTCTTGGTGGAAATGTATCAGAATATACCCATTCATTTAATCCAATAATATAAAATTTGACAGGTGGAAAACTATTAATATAATCGCAAGCACTTTGTTTTCCAGCCAAATGACAATCATAATAGCTTCCAATAGCCATATAAAAATCGTTATTAAAATCTAAAAAATCTATAGTAGCATTTTGAAATATTAAATCTCCTTGAATTGCTTGTCCAAATCCTAAGTGAGTCCATGGACCAATTATAAGTTTTTGTCTATTTTTGGCTCCTGGCATTCCATAAAAATGAAGTTTATTAAATATATCAACTTGACTTTCAATAAATATATCAAACCAGCCCCCAAAATGTAACATTGGAATTTTCACATAATTTAATCTCTCTTCTAAATTTAAGAACTTCCAAAATGTATCATACGATGGATGAAAAGCAACTGAATCAATTAAATATCCCACATTTAAACCATTTAACCAATTTTCAACAAGTTGTTTTCTAAATTCACCTCCCTGAAACGCTGCATAATGGTATAAGCTATGAGCTCCTACAAATGGAACAGCACATTTATAGTTAGGATGACCTGTACCAGCAAGTAAGTACTGAGTAATACCCATAGCAGAAAACCATGAACCACAAACACTATCTCTTGACCAACTTTGATTTATTATCCAATTTAAAGCATCATAACCATCCTGAAGTTCTCCCCAACCATCAGTAGAAAACACAGAAGGATTTCCCTCACTTCCTTGAAATCCCCTTAAACTCTGAATTACTAAAACATATCTTTTATAATCTGTTATAAAGGGTTTTAAATAATTTAGACCAACAGCATTTCTATCATAAGGAGTTCTTACTAAAATAACTAAATATGGGGGGAAGAATGGCCATGGCTTGCAAATTTCTGTAGCTAATTTAACACCATCCCTCATAGGAACCATTACCAAATCACAACTATAGGAAACTAAAAAATTTAAAATCGTTGTCATCTTAATTTTCCCTAACTGTTAATCTTTTATAAATTCTTCCATCTGATGCGTATATTTCTACTAACCCTTTAGCCAAAAAAATAATTTTATTTGCTTTTAAGATAAATTCTCTTTTTTCAACTTCTTCACTCATATTGGAAGATTTGATCCATTTTATTACTACTATATCAGCATTATTTGTAGTGCTATAAGAAATTCCACAAGCATAAAGAGTGTCGTTTATCTCCTTAAAGTCAAAAGCTATATCCGTTAAGGCATTATAATCGTATCTAAATGTATATACAGTATCCCCTGTTGTAGGATCTATTTTGTAAATCATAAAATCCTTGCCAGTAATTGGATAGTTAACTGTTCCACCTACAATTATTTTGTTATCTAATGTTTTCTTTATTGAAAGAAAGTAATCATCGGAGTTTGGAATATTATTAAAAGTTCTTTCCCAAACAACATTCAATAATTGATTTAACTTTACAACATAAGCATCATTTCCTGTATAACCATTATTCAAATATCCAGTTGCATAAATTTCATTTCCAATGGAAATAATATCACTTAATATATCAGTATTATTTCCTGCTCCATTTTTCGTCCATTCGCCAATAATATTTCCATTATTGTCATCTAATAAACCTATATAAAAGTCATTATTTTTCAATCCCCCTACAACAATATTTCCATTTTGTAGTTTATCAATTGCATAAATTTTTGAACTTGTTGAATATGTGTTTGACCACATTATTGAACCGTCACTCGTTAAAAATTTTTGAACTTCTCCTCTATCTCCATGACCAACTGCTATAACTGAACTATTATCAAATGACTTTGCTCTCCTATACATATATCCTCCAGGACTACTTCTAAAAATTCTTTGACCAGTGCTTCTATTTACTTTTACAATATATCTTGCTGAATTACTAAAAACACCATCAAACCAAATTTCAAAATCACTTCCAACAGCGTAGTAATGATTATCATATCCAATTAATAAATCTGAAAATCCATATCTTTCTGAGCTAATAAATCCCCCATTTGAACAACTTTGATTATCTTGATCTATATACTGCCATATTAAATTTCCATTATCAGTTCTAAATTTCGCTACATATCCACAAGGTGTAGAACTATTAGGAAATGGATAAACAGTTCCAGCCACTGCTATATTGTTATCTAATGGATCGATCCTTACAACTTTTATATTACTTCTTCCATAACCACTAAAACTTAAAATCTTTTGCCAAACAATACTACCATCAAGCCCATTCAACCTTGCCAAAAATAAATTATTACCATAATTTCCACCTATTATTACATCACCATTAATAACTTCCAAACTATAACATTTATCAAGAGTATCTATACTACCATCTATTCTTACAATCCAAGCGAAAATTACATAAAGCACAGCTTTAAAATTATAAAGCTTGCCAGGAAAACTTTTTGTAATTTCAACACCAATTGGTAATTTAAAGGATATAACAATAAGAGCAATTGAAACATTAAAGTTTGTAGATATTATTTTATGTGAAGATACAAGAAGAGCAAGGATACTATTAGAACACTATGATATAATGGGAAAAAAGTTGTTATCGTATTTCGAGGGAAATGAGGAAAAAAGAGTAAAAGAAGCTTTGGAATTATTAAGAAGTGGGAAAAATGTAGGATTAATATCGGATGCTGGAACTCCTTTAATTTCAGATCCAGGTTATAGATTAGTAAAAGCTTGCAGAGAAAATAATATAGAAGTTATTCCAATACCAGGTCCATCAGCAGTTATTTCCGCTCTGAGTGTTAGTGGTCTTGAAACAGATAAATTCTTATTTTTAGGTTTTATATCGAAGAAAAAAAAGAAAAGGATGGATGAACTTTTAAAATATAGAGATTTTGAAGGTTCTATTGTTATATATGTCTCTGTTTACAAAGTCAAAGAAATTTTAGATGAAATTCTTGAAATTCTTGGGAATAGAAAAGTGTTTATAGCAAGAGAAATGACAAAAGCTTTTGAAGAATATATATATGGGAACTTATTAGATATTAAACAGAGGGTAAAAGAGAAAGGAGAATTTGTAATTGTTATTTCAAAGGAGATTCTAAATGAGAATTTTTTTGGATGCAAGGCTTTATAAAAGATTGGGAGGATGTAGCAGATACATAGAAGGTGTTTATAGTGAAATTGTTAAGATTTCAAACATTGAAGTTTTTGCAGCAGGAGATCTAAAAATACTCAAAAATAGTATATTCAAAAACCATATCTCATATAATTCACCCATATATTCTGTTTTCGAACAGATAGAAGGAAGTTTTATTACAAAAAAATTTGAAAATTTTTTTGATGTATTTCATTTTCCCTTCTATAATGTTCCATTTATATTACCTGAAAATAGCATTGTTACTGTTCACGACTTAACGCAATTCAAATTTCCTCAATTTTTTGGCAATTTCAAAGTAAAACTTGCAAAAATTGTCCTAAAAAGAGCTTTAGAAAAATCCAAAATTATTATTACAAACTCAGAATTTACCACTAAAGATATTTTAAAAAATTATAAATATTTAGAAAACAAAATAAGAACTATATACCTTGGTGTATCTTCAGAATTTAAGCCTTTACCAAAAGAGGAAATAACTTCGTTTAAAATTGAGAAGAATCTTGGAAATTACATATTATATGTGGGAAATAGAAAACCTCATAAAAATTTGGGAAGGTTAATTGAAGCATTTTTAGAAATAAAAAAAAGTTTCAAAGATATTAAGCTCGTTATTTTGGGAGAAAAGTATGTTAGAGAGGGAAAAGATATTGTTAGTAAGTTGAAAAGGAAATTTAATTTAAATGATGAGATTATAGAAATAACAAAGGTATCTACTGAGGAACTTGTTAAGTACTATAATGCTTCTTTAGTAGTTGTTCACCCTTCTTTACATGAAGGTTTTGGATTTACACCATTAGAAGCTATGGCTTGTGGGGTTCCAGCTGTTGTATCAAATGTTTCAAGTTTACCTGAAATTTGTGGGGATAGTGCTTTTTATTTTGATCCATACGATGTAAAAAGTATTTCAGAAAGTATTTATAAAGTTTTAAAAGATAATAATTTAAGGCAATATTTAATTAATAAAGGTTTCGAAAGAGTAAAATTTTTCAGTTGGGAAAAAACAGCGCAACAACATTTAAAAGCTTTTGAAGAAGTAATTAATTAAATACTTTAAAATTTCAATTATGACATTTCTTCGCTTTATTTTACTTTTGTTTTTATCTTTTATGATATTTTATTTTTTATTGGAAAACAGTGAAACTAAAGTAATATTTCATATATTTGGAAGTGTTTATGAAAATGTCCCACTTTGGATTGTGATTTTTGTATCGTTTATATTCGGTTTTGCGTTTGCATCCATAATAGCTCTTATTGAAATCACAAGAGCTAAATTCCAGCTAAATTCAAAAGAGAAAAAAATTAGAAATCTTGAAGATGAGCTAGACGAATTAAGGAAATTCTTAATGGAGGAAGAGAGATGATCTGGATTTATTTAGCACTTCTTATAATAGTTTTATTCTTTCTTTTTGGTTATATAAGGGATTTATATACTCCAAAGTATGCTCCAAGCAAAGAAATTATAAAGAAAGTTAATGAAATACTAAAAAATCCGATAAATGTAGCAATTGAACTATTAAAACAAGAACTAAAAATCTCCAAAATCACGGATAAATATTACATATATCTTCAATTAGCATTTTTATATTCACAAATTGGTAAACTTGATAAGGCTGTCAGATTAGCAAGATCACTTATAGTTGGAGTTTATGTAGATGAAAATATTAAAAAGAAGGCAATTATATTAGTTGGTGAATTATACTTAAAGTTAAATAAGCTAAAGGAGGGGCTTGATTTTCTATTAGATCATAAATTAGAGGATAAAGATTATTATTTTTTAATTGCAAAACTTTACGAACATCTAAAAGATTACAAAAATTCAGCCCAATATTATAGAAAAATTATTCATAATCTTGAAAAAGAACAGCTTTCAAACATTTTATCAAAATTATCAATTTTATCTGTTAGAAATGGGGATTTTGAAAATTCTCAAAGATTAATAACAGAAGCAAGTAAGGTATACGAAGATGGATTTGTAGATTTAGCAAGGGGAATTTATCATTTTTACAAAGGCAATTTTGAAAAAGCTATTGAATTTATAATTATAGGGTTAAATAAAAAACCTAATTTGTATGGTTTTGTGAGAGAGGAGTTAAGGGAATTATACTTTGAGTTAGGAAAGGTTGATGATTTATTAAACTACCTAAAAAATCATCAAAACCCAATTGCCAAACTAGACTATATTAGAATATTACATAATATGGGAGACTATTCTGGAGCAAGAGATTACTTCTTTGAGAATAAAGATGTATTTGCATCAAACTTAGTTCTAATTTCAAAAGTTTATCAAATTCTAAAAGACGAATCTATAATAAAGTATATAATTGATAATGCAACAAAGGGAGATTTATATATTTGCAGAGCTTGTAATTCAAAATATAGTGGCTTTTATATTGAATGTCCAAGCTGTTATAGAATAGGAACATTTGAAGTAATTCACCAAAGACCTGAAAAGTTAATAGATTACATTTCAATTGTACCAGAAAGTTATATAGAGTGAAAGCAATAAAAATATCCGCTAAAAAATTCTCCACCAATTTTCAACATTTTCTATTGATTTAATAGCTATGATAATATTTCTTCCAAGCCTCTTAGCATCCTCTATGGCTTCAATATCTTTGCTAATATTATCGTAAAATCCAGTACTATAAACAAATGCATAAGGAGGAATAAGGAAACCCATAAAATTAAAAGCAGAAACCATTTGTAATATAGCATTCATAGTCCCTTCTTCCTCTGCAACTGCAACAAATCCAGCAACTTTTCCATCAAACAATTTTTCAATATTTTCTACACTTGTCAATCTATCTATTAAAGTTTTCATTAATGATGAAACAGAAAACCAATGAACAGATGTTCCAAATATAATTCCATCCGATATTAACATTTTATTTAAAACGTATTTAAAACTGTCTCTTGTTTTTAAACAATTTTCTAAATTACAACTTTCTCTATCTTCACTATAACTTCCACTACAATGTTCTATATAAACTTTAGAAAGATGAATTACATCTATTTCTGCTCCCATATTTTTGCATACTTCAAGTGCTTTTTGGATTAGAAAGAATGTCCTTGATTTTTCAGCTCTTGGAGAACCATTTATAGCAAGAACCCTTATCATGCTCTTGGATGATATTTCTTATGAATCTCTTTTAATTGAGATATTGAAATATATGTATATCTTTGTGTAGTTGAAATTGAAGAATGACCTAAAATTTCTTGTAAAACTCTCAAATCACATCCATTCATTAACATATGAGTAGCAAACGAATGTCTAAAAATATGTGGATGTACCTTATCTTCAAGACCAATATATGCTGCATATTCTTTTAATATTTTCCAAAATCCTATTCTTGAAAGTCTATTTCCCCTTGAATTAAGAAATAAATAACCGCTATCTCTATTTTTGATAAATTTGCTTCTTGCAGTTGTTAAATACTTATATAAAAATTCTTTTGCAATTTCATGAAACGGAACAAAACGTTCCTTATATCCTTTTCCACTAACTCTAACAATTCTTTCATCCAAGTTTATATCATATACCTTTAATGATAATGCTTCACTTACTCTCATACCTGTAGCATATAACAATTCCATAATCGTTCTATCTCTTAAACCTTTCTCAGTTGTTATATCTGGTTGTTTAAGAAGTAGTTCTATTTCTTCAACTGTCATAATATCAGGTATAAATTCCTCTTTTTTGGGAAGTTCTAATAAACTTAATGCAGAAGTGTTTATGTTATAATATACGTATAGAAATTTAAGAAAACTCCTTACTGCAGCTATGCATCTTTCTATAGAAGATGAAGAAAATCCAAGATTAGACAAGTAATTTACGAACTTTTGAAGGTTATCAACATCCAAATTCTCAATTTGATAATTATTTACTTGAATAAAAACCACAAACTTACTCAAATCTCGCTTATAACCATCTAAAGTATGATAACTATAACCTCTTTCTGACATCAAATAATCAATAAACTCTTCTAACAACTTATAAAGTTCCATAATATTTCATTTTTTCTTTTCAAATCCTCCAATTTAAAAATTCTTCCATGACCTGGAAGTATTATCGTATTTTCATTTACATAACTTAAGATTTTTTTGAGAGATATTTTCATATCCTTTTCACTTGAAAGTGGTAAATCTACCCTACCTATCGAATCAACGAAAATTAAATCTCCAACTATTAACATATTTTCCAACTTCAAACATATACTTCCAGGTGTATGTCCAGGAGTATGTATAATTTTAAAGCCTAAAATTTCATCATTTTCTTTAACATAATATTGAACATCCTTTATAATTAAACTTTTTCCAACATAAATTGAGAGATTATATTGTGGATTTTTCAAGAGAATTTCTTCAAGTTCATGTATATAGAGGGGAATCTTGTAAATATTTCTCAATATATCAATTCCACTAATGTGATCATAATGCCCATGTGTATTTATTATACATTTTGGATTTAAGTTCTCAGTTTCTAAAAACCTCGTCAAATCTCTTATAACAACATCTGTTGGATCAATTATAACGCAATCATCACTATTTTCTTTATAAATCAAGTACGTATTTGAGCCAAATAAAGGATGAACAAAGTTTTTAAATTTATACATAGAAAAACCTTAAAATTTTAATGCTTATGAACAAAACCTTAAAATTACCTGAACTTATATACAAAACTATAGAAAGTAGAAGAACAATAAGAAAGTACAAATCAGTTATGCCACCTGAAGACGCTATAAGAAGAATATCAGATGTTCCATCTTTTATTCTTCAAGATTTTATAATCCCATTCAAACTAATAATATTACAATATTGGTCAAAAGAAAAAGCAGTCAATATCATAAATCAAACTTATTCAGTTGCAAATTACTTGGTTAAACTATATGAAAGTGCGCCAGATGAACTTAAAGAATGGTATAAAAACTATATTAAGGAGTTTATTAAAACGCTCGGTGGTGCTCCTATAATGTTTGTTGGACTTACTGATTTAACAAATAATAGAGAGTATAATTTTAGTGTTAGTTGGATGATTGCACAAGCTATGATGATTCAAGCAAGATCAGAAGGACTAGATACTGGTAGTGT
>JBDRXT010000005.1:0-25159 GCA_039803045.1 Caldifarciminota bacterium | reverse complement strand
TATTTTATAGTTTTCTGCTATTTCTTTTAGTTTCCCTCCACTTGTAATTATTATTATTCTTGAGCCAATTTTAAATACTTCATTAAATGCAGAAATTGTTTCTTCTGTATTTCCAGAATAACTAACTATAAAAGCTATCGTTTTTGAGCTAATATATTTTGGAACTGTATAATCTCTTATTACTTCAATAGGAATGGGAATATTGTATAAATAACTTTTTATCAAATCACCTGCAATTGCAGAACCTCCCATCCCACAAATAATTATTCTATCAATAGTTTTAATATCGAGATTATAAACAGGAAATTCAAAAGCTTCTCTTATTTGTTTTGGAAAACTTCTAATTATTTCAATCATAAAGTCCTAAAATTTTAAAGTAAGAAAAGCCTTAAAATTTGCAAACTATGGAAAAAGACAAGTTAATTGAGGAGTTAAACGAACTTAGAAAAGTTTATAATAAAGGTGAATCTATAATTATACCAGCTCTTTGGAGAGCTCAAGAAATATATGGATACTTATCAGATGAAGCTTTAGATGTTCTTTCTTCACAACTTAATGTTACAAAGGAAAAGCTTTTGCAAGTTGCTACGTTCTACCATTTTTTCCATACAAAACCTACGGGGAAATATCATATTTACATATGTACAAATATATCTTGTATGTTAAATAGAGCTTATGAAGTTGTGGAATCTTTAAGAAAAGAGCTCAATGTAGGGGAAAATGAAATTACACCTGACGGTATGTTTTCTTGGGAAGAGATTGAATGTATAGGACTTTGTGATAAACCTGTTGCAGGCTTTATAAACTTTCATAGATTAACAAACTTGAATCCAGAAAATATTAAAGAAGTAATAAAAAATCCAGAAAAATTTGCTCCAAAGAGGTTAAGAATTGAACTTATATGAAATTACCAAAGGGTTCATTAAAATGGAAAATTACATATATATTAGCTTATCCAATTGCTCGTTTTATTCTCGGAATAAAAGTTTATGGAAGAGAAAACATACCTGAAGAAGGACCAGTAATTCTTGCCCCAAATCACAGAAGTTATATAGACCCACCCGTTATTGGATTTGCAAGTACTAGAGAAACTTTCTTTTTGGCAAAAGAAGAGTTATTTAGATTTAAACCGTTTGCTCTGTTGATAAAGTTTTACAATGCAATTGCCTTAAAGAGAAGTACAGAAGCAAGGGAAGCTCTTATTTATGCTATTGATAAGTTAAAAAGTAATCAAGTGGTTACAATTTTTCCAGAAGGAACAAGAAACAAAACTAAAGAAAAACTATTAAGTTTTAAGCTTGGGGTTGCATTTTTAGCATTAAATACAGAATCTAAAGTTGTTCCAATTTATATTAAGAATAATGATGGAAGAGCATTTATAAAACCTTTTCTTTGGATATTTAGATTAAAGCCACTAAGAGTTTATATAGGAAAGCCTATTGATCCGCGCCAATTTGAAAACAATAGAAAAGGACAAGTTGAGCTTGCAAAAGCTTTATATTTAGCACTCTTAGAACTAATAGAGAAAAATAGTGAAATTTAATAGTTTATTAAATCAAAATAAGTTTTAACAGCTTTTCTAATATGAGGTATAGTTATAGAACCTCCAACAATAAGAGCTATATCTAGTATTTCGAAAAACTCTTCTTTTGTTAAACCGTTTTGAATACATTGGATAACGTGGTAAGTTATACAATCATCGCACCTCAAGACAATAGATGCTACAAGTCCCATCATTTCCTTGTACTTTTTAGGTATTTTACCATCTTTATAAACGTCTTGATCGAGTGCAAAAAACCTTTTGGTATAAAGCGTTCCTTCTTTTAGGATTTTTTCATTCATTTCTTCTCTAAATTTTTCAAAGTCTTTTATGTGCATTTTGAAAATTTTAATGCTTTAAAATTTTAAAAGTTATGATAAATTCTATAATGATAAAGCTATTAGGAACAAGAAACGAAAGAGAAGTAAGAAAAAGATGGAAAATTGTAGAAAGAATAAATTACTTTTTTGAGCAATATAAAAACTTGAAAGATGAAGAAATACCCAAGAAAACAGAGGAATTTGTAAATAGATTAGCAGATGGGGAAAACCCAAACCACTTATTACCAGAAGCTTTTGCCCTTGTAAAAGAGACAGCAAGAAGACTTTTAGGATATGATTATGAAGTAACCACAAATCCTTATAAATGGGATATGGTTCATTTTGATGTACAGCTAATTGGAGGTATAGTTTTATTTGAAGGAAAGATTGCAGAAATGAAGACAGGTGAGGGTAAAACACTTGTAGCAACTTTACCGGCTTACTTGCATGCTCTAATTTCAAGATCAAGAGGTAAAAAAGGAGATAAAAGATTCTTAGTGAATGGTGAACCAAGAGGAGCAGTTCATATTGTAACGGTTAATGATTATTTAGCAAGAAGAGATGCTCAGTGGATGGCTCCATTATATCTAAAATTAGGACTAACAGTTTCTGCTATTCAGAGTGATAGAAATGATCATATCATAGTTTTTAATGAGGAAGGAAAAACCCAAGTTATATATACTAATAGAAAATCAGTATATCAAACTGATATAACTTACGGTACAAATAATGAGTTTGGTTTTGACTACTTAAGAGACCATATGGCTTTTAGTGTAGATGATGTTGTTCAAAGGGCTCATTATTATGCAATAATAGATGAAGCTGATTCAATATTAATAGATGAAGCAAGAACACCACTAATTATTTCTGGTCCAGTTGAACACTCATCTGTTGAGCATTATTATGAAGTTAAACCGGTCGTAAGTAGTATGGTTGAAAAGCAAAGGGAAATTATTAGGAAATTTTTAGATGAAGCAGAAAAGCTAATTAAAGAGGGAGATATTGAGAGAGGGTGTATAAGATTATTACAAGTAAGAAGAGGTGATCCAAAGAATAAAAGATTATTTAAATTGTTGCAAGAACCTGGAATTTTAAGAGTTGTTGATAAAATTGAATTAAAACTAATAAAAGAAAAAAAGTTGAGAGATTACGATAAAGAGCTTTACTTTATAGTAGATGAAAAGCATAATGTAGTAGATATTACAGAAAGGGGTAGAGAATTTATTGAAAGTAAATATAAACCAGACTTGTTCAAAGTTCCAGATTTATCAATTGAATTAGAAAACATCGAAAGAAGTGATTTACCACCTTCTGAAAAGTTTAAATTGAGAGAAGAATTATATAAAGAATATGCTTATAAAACTGATAGAATCCATGCAATTCAGCAGATGTTAAAAGGTTATATGTTATTTGAGAAAGATGTAAATTATGTTGTAAAGGATAATCAAGTAATTATTGTTGATGAATTTACTGGTAGAATGATGCCTGGTAGAAGGTGGAGTGATGGTTTGCATGAGGCTATTGAAGCAAAAGAAGGGGTAAAAGTTCAAGAACAAACCCAAACTTTAGCAACAATTACTATACAAAATTATTTTAGATTGTATGAAAAGTTAGCTGGTATGACGGGAACAGCTCTTACAGAAGCTGCAGAATTCTGGGACATTTATAAACTTGACGTAATTGCAATTCCCACAAACAAACCTGTAAGAAGAATTGATTATGTAGATATTATATTTAAAACAAAAAAAGATAAATATTTAGCAGTTGTTGATGAAATTGAAAGGTGGTATAAACTATCAAGACCAATGCTTGTAGGAACAACATCTATTGAAGAGTCTGAACTACTTTCAAGATTACTCAAATTAAGAGGTATTCCACATGAAGTCTTAAATGCAAAACATCATGAAAGGGAAGCAAAAATTGTTGCAAAAGCAGGACAAAGGTATTCAGTAACAATTGCTACGAATATGGCAGGTAGAGGAACAGATATAAAATTAGGAGAAGGTGTTTTACAACCTTATGATGAAAAAATTGTAAAAGAGATAATTGAAGATTTAAAAAAGCGACAAGAAAGAGGAGAAGTAATACCATCTCATTGGAAAGAAATTATTAAACTGGGATATATTCCTAAATATGATGAAAATGATCCAAAGACATGGGGATATTATGGACTTTATGTGATAGGAACAAGCAAGCATGAAGCAAGAAGAATTGATAATCAATTGAGAGGAAGAAGCGGAAGACAAGGAGATCCAGGAGCGAGCAAATTTTTCTTATCACTTGAAGACGATCTACTTAGGTTATTTGGTTCTGATAAAGTTATTGAATTAAATGAAAAGCTTGGAAAATATAAAATATTAAGGGCTCTTAAAATAGCAGGTGAGGATGTAGTTGAATCAAAAGCGGTTTTAAGAGCACTTGAGGGTGCCCAAAAGCGTGTTGAAATGATGCATTTTCAAATGAGAAAAAGATTACTTGAGTACGATGATGTAATAAATAAACAAAGGGAAGTTGTATATTCGCTTAGAGAGGATATTTTAAATGGTAAGGATTTAAGTGAAGTTTACATTGAATTTATTGAGGATTATGTAGATGAACTTATTGAGCATTACTTGCCGAAAGGAGAATCAAAAATTAAATGGAACTTAAAAGGGTTTGTAGATGAATTGAGTTATATATTTCTTGGCGACTTTAAAGAAATCCTAAATTTACAAGATATAGAAACTATTAGAAATAAAGCTATTGGAATCATTAAAAATATTTATAAGTTAAAGGAGGAGAATATTTCAAGTGAGAATTTAAGAAATATGGAGAGATGGGTAGCACTAATAACCTTGGATGAGTTTTGGAGGGAACACTTGTATGCCCTCGATCAATTAAGGGAAGGTGTATATTTAAGAGCTTATGGTAATAAAGATCCTTTAGTTGAATTTAAGAAAGAGGCTTATTACTTGTTTAATGAGTTTGTAGATAGATTGCGCAAGGAATTAGTTATGAGAATATTTAGGGCAGATATTAGACCAGTTAGTGCACCTGTTGTTCAAGAACAAAAAGAAGAGATGAATAATAAAAAATTACTAAAAGGTGTTAAGAAAGCTTCTAAATGAATATTGTTTTTTGTGGAAAGGGTGGAGTTGGTAAAAGCACTGTTTCATCTATATATGCCAAAGAATTTTCAAAAGAAAGGAAAGTTTTAATTGCTTCAATAGATCAGGATCATTCGCTTTCAATAATTTTTTCAAAGAATATTGGAAATGAGATTAAGAATGTAGAAGGAAATTTGTATGCAATTGAGTTAGATGCTCAAAAAATAGCAAGAAATTATATAAATGAAGTTCTTTTGAATTTAGAAAGTGTGTTAAGTAAAAAAGCATTTGAAAATGTTTTGAATTACTCAAAGTTCTTATTAAATTCGAATATTGCTTTAAACACTGCAATTATTTATGGTATGTATAAAATTCCAAAAGATTTTGATATTATAATAATTGATACTCCACCATCTCACCAATTTATTTCTTTTCTTACAACGCTTTTTAACTTGCCAAAAAATTTAGAAATTATTTTAAAAATATACGAAAATTGGAAAAATGTCTCCGAAAACTGGACAAATAGAAATATGAGAAATTATGAAAGCCTTAAGCAAAAATACGAAATTGCACTAAGTGTTCAAAACTTCTTTAAAAGTTCTAATTACTATATTATTATAAATCCTAAGAAGCTTGTTATTCAACTTTCAGAGAAATTAGAAAAATTTTTAAAATCTCTTAATTTAAATGTTGCTGGGATTATAGTAAATAATTTTTGATAATTATGCTTTAAAATTTTCAAGCATGGTAAAAATACGTCTTCAAAGATTTGGGAGAAAGAAGGATCCTGTTTATAGAATTGTGGTTGCCGAATCTCGCTGGAAGAGGGATGGAAAAGTAATAGAAGTTATCGGTCATTATAATCCTAAAAAGGATGGTGATTTCAAGATTAATTTAAGTTCTTACCAAGATTGGATTAAAAAAGGAGCTCAACCAACACAACGGGTAAAAACTATAGTTAAGCTTCAGATGAAAAAGGAGGTACAGTCATGAAGGATACGAAAGAGCTTCTTGAATATATTGTAAAGCTAATTGTTGACAGACCAGATAATGTAGATATTAGAGAAATACCGGGTGAGAAGGTTGTTATATATGAAATCAGAGTAAGTAAGGATGATGTAGGAAAGGTTATTGGTAAGCAAGGTAGAACTGCAAAAGCAATTAGAACTATCCTTGCAGCTATATCTCTCAAAAAAGGTAAGAAAGTGGTAGTAGAAATTATTGAATAAACAGCCTATTGGAAAATTATTAAGAGAGTTTGGAGTTAGGGGGGATTTAAAAGCTAAAATATATATACCCCCCTTTTATCTCAAGAATTATAAATCAGTTTTTATAGAAGACGTGGAATTTGAAATTGAAAAAGTTATTATTAGTGAAGGACAATATGCAATTATAAAGTTCAAAGATATAAAAACAAGAGAAGATGCCAAAAGATTAAAAGGAAAGGAAATATTCATTTATGAAAATTTACTTCCCCCTAAAGAGGAAGGTGAATATTATGTTTACGAGCTTGAGAATTTGAAAGTTTATTATAAAGGCTCATATTTGGGTTTTGTAAAAAGTGTAATAGTGCAAGGCAATTACGTTTTATTACTAATTAAAACTCAGAATGATGAAATTTTTATACCATTTAGCAAAAGATTTATAGAAAGCATTGATTTATCCAAAAAAGTTTGTATATTAAGAGAGGACTTAGATGAAGCAATTATTAATCCTTGAAATTTCAATTTATGTTATTCTTGTATGGTTAGTTTTATCTCTTATGACATCAATTTACTCACTATACAAATTTCAACGAGAGATTGATAAATTAAATGCTCAGATTGAAAAGTACAAAATTGGATATATTATTTATACTTCTCGCACTAATGCGAAAAGATAAGTTTCTTCTTCAAGACTTGCCTATTTTGATAAGAAATAACCAATATGTATAAACCATTTCTTAGATTAATGAAAACTTTTTTGTCAGTATCTAAACTTTTTATTTTCTTTCCGTCAGTTGAGAATATATTTATTTTAATGGGTTTTTTAGGTAAAATTTCTATTCCAGAGCTATTTGTTCTAATGTAAGAAATATAATCGTTAATTAGAAATTCTACTACGTCAACTGGTGTTAAATCCCCTACATAGCAATATAATTTGAAATTCAAACTATCTGCCCAAATCGTTGCTCCATCTTCAGCATATGGAAATGGTCCTTGATTATAAAATCTAATTCTAAATGCAATAGAGTCAAAATTAGATCCTCCTTGATTTGGACCTAAAAATAAAGCTTTATTTTCATAGAGTTGCCACGTGTTTTGGTCTGTAGTATAGTTTGGAGGATAGTTATGTTGAGTATTATTTCCATAATACCAAATTATACCAGTTCTAGCTTTTCCTTTTGGATCGTTATCATAAAATCTTATACTTGATATTGCTACAAAGCTATCCACTTGATTAATTGAATATCCAGCACAGTTATCAAAAGGATTTGAAAATTTTTGTTCTATAAATGGATTTAGAATTGTTGTAAAAAAAGATTTAACTGAATAGTTTCCCGAGAATTTAAAACTATCTCTCTTTATCCATAGTTGAGCAGCTCTTCCATTATTTTCTGGTTCTTTATTATTCCATTTTCGCCAATAATCTGGCATCATATCTATATTTGAATATAACCAAGTCTCAAATGAATTGTTAGTTATGCGGTTAAACCTTGAAGTATATGAGTTTTTAACAATAAAAGAATCTACATTGAAAAATCTGTTTTGATTGAAAGAATTAGCAGAATTTTTATAAAATGCAATTCTTAATAAGACTTGTTCAAGTCCATTATAATCGTTTAAAGGAACTATTACTTGTTGATTCGTAGTTGTTGCAATTCCATTCCATTTCCAAATTCTATTCCAACTGTTTCCCAAGTCTGTTGATATTTCTATTTGGATTGAGTCTTGTGACAATAAGTTATCACCATTTGTGCTTGTTCTATAATAAAATATTAAGGTTTCTGGTTGTATTGAAGAAAAGTCAATTGTATCTGTTATAAGGTATGACAAACCAATAATCTGGTGATCTGTGTCAGATTGTCTATATTTTATACCAAAGCAACTATTATCATTTGAAAAGGGACATGCACTTGTTCTTTTTTGTAAAAATCCTCCACTTACACTTCCTAAATCTACTTCCAACCATCCACTTGGTGGATAATTATCAAAGCTTTCTTTAAGTTCAGAAGGAGAGCTACCTGTTGTTAATCTTACACCATCTACGTTAATACTACCACCTGCAGTTCCATTATCATATGTTCTTATTTGAACGTCCAAATAGCTACAATTATTAGGAGTTAGATAAGAACCTGATAGTTCCTGCCAGTTTGGACTATCAGTTGAAGAAGAACCGATAAATGACCAATTTACTAGATTTTCATTATTATCATAACATGCTACATATATTCTTGAACTAATTCTAGGATCATTATCATAAATCCAAGCTGAGATATTATAATTTGTATTTGGACTTATTCCCTTTGCTTGTCCAATTGCACAAGAATAACCAGATTGCGATTGTTGATTTATAGTAATTTTTATAGATTTGTTCCCAATTCTATAATTGCTTTGATCTATTTCCCAAGAGCAATTAGCAGATTGATTCTTTATGGTATCCCAGGCAAAAGGTATATTCGAACTTATATAGCTCCAAGATTCAAAATCAGGGTTTTGTACTTGTAAGTTTATTAAAATTAGCATAGTCTAAAATTTTAAAGCTATAAAGAAAACATTTTTAGGATATCCAAAATTATATTTTAATAAGACTTTAAAATTTCAAATTTTCATTTTATCCTTTTTAAAACATCTTCTAATTTTTCAGAGGATATTCTTACTTCTCTTGGTTTTGAACCATCAGCTGGTCCTATAATTCCAAGTTCTTCAAGTTGATCTATAATTCTTGCGGCTCTTGCAAACCCAATTCTCAATTTTCTTTGTAGGAATGTAGCAGAAGTTGTCTTTCTTCCAGCTATTAGTTTAATTGCTTCTTTAATTAGTGGATCATAATTTCCAGAAAAATTACTAATCTCTTCTTCCTCCTCACTTATATAAGCAGAAAACTCTTCAATTGGTTGATAATATTCGCTTCTTATATCTTCTATTGTTTGAATAATTTCTTCGTTTGAAATTCCCAGATTTAGGTATTCCTTAATAAGATTGCTTACTATAATTTGTTTTTCTTCAAGTGCAATGTCATCATCTCTACAAAAAATACTAATGTAGCCCTTTTCAATAATGTTATGAATTAACTCCTTATTACTATTTGAGAATTTTTCAATAAATTTTTGGTTTAAATAGTCAAAAACAATTTTGTTAGTCAAGTGATAAATTTCTTCTTCTGAAATATAAGCTCCATGGAGTCTTTGTAGTTCTGATGACCCTGGTGGAATATATAACATATCTCCCCTTCCAATTAATTTTTCTGCCCCTATAGTGTCAAGTATAACTCTTGAATCTACTTTTGATGGAACTTTAAATGCTATTCTTACTGGGAAGTTTGCTTTTATAATACCTGTTATTACATCTACAGATGGTCTTTGAGTTGCTACAATGAGATGTATCCCGACTGCTCTTGCCATTTGCGCAAGTCTTGCTATTGGTCCCTCAACTTCTTTACCTTGTGTTAAAATTAAATCTGCAAATTCATCTATTATTATCACTATATAAGGTCTATGATCTTTGGTTTTTAGGTTATAACTTTCAAGGCTTTTTGCACCTACTTTTGCTAACAATTTATATCTATGCTCCATCCAAGCAACTGCCATTTTTAGAACTTTTACTGCAAGTCTTTTGTCTTTTACAACAGGCATTAGTAAGTGTGGAATTCCTTCATATAGTGAAAGTTCAACCATTTTCGGATCAATTAGTAAAAATCTTACTGTACTAGTCGTATTTTTTATAATTAAGCTTGATATTATAGTGTTAATGCATACAGATTTTCCTGATCCTGTAGAACCTGCTATTAATAAATGTGGCATTCTTGCTAAATCTTCATATTTGGGTTTTCCATCTACTTCAACTCCAAGAGCAAACAATAATGGTTTCTTTGAATTTATAAATTCTTCATTTTGAACAAGTTTTTTAAAATATACAACTTTTCTATGATTATTTGGAACTTCGATACCTATTAGTCCTTTATTTGGCAATGGTGGAGTAATTCTCACATCCGATGTTTTTAATCTTAATGTTAAATCATCTGCTAAGGAATGTATCCTTGAAAGTTTTATTCCCGCTGCTGGTTCAAATTCATATCTTGTGACCAAAGGTCCAATAGTTTTGCTAACAACTTTTCCTTTTATTCCAAATTCCAAAAATTTCTCCTCTATTAATCTTGATAAATCTTCAACATCTTCTTCGATTTTTGTTTTTTCTTCTTTCAAAACATCTACAATATCTTTTCTGTAAATTAACTCTGGTTCTTTCTCTTCTATAATGTAATTTTCAATTCTTGTGCTTTTTATAGCACTTTCTTCTTTCTCCTCTTTTTTCTCTTTCTCCTCTTGGATTGTTGCTTTATTGTCTTTCGTCTTGATTATATCCTTTGTATTTTGATAAATGAGAACAAGTCCAAGTATTATAAAGATGGGATATTTGAAAAAACCTAAATATTCACTTATAAATACTGGAGACTTGAAAGGAAGTTGGATGAGAAATAGTGCCAAGAGTATAAAAGAGAATTTTTTTAAATATCTATCTGGAACTTTTGGAAATAACAAAAGAGAAATAATTATAATGATACTAAAGATTTTCGTAAAAAAACTTGTTAGAAATTTTGAAATTTCATAACCTACTATGCCTGAAAAATTTAAATATGGTTCTTGATTTGGGTTATATGAAATAATTCCAAGTATTGAAAGTATACAAACAATAGCAAATAGGAAATATAAGATTCTATTCGGATTTATATACCTTAGATAATACGAGATAAAAGCAAATGAGATTATTAATAAAATCCCCACTACTTCTTAAGTTTATACTTCGTTATATAGCGTTTTTCAAGCTTTATATCTGGAATACCAATTGGAAATAAATATCTATAGCCTTCCGAGTAATCATTTTTATCTGTTAAATATACTACAAAGTGGGGTAATTTTGTCCAATTTTCTTTACTTCCATCAAGTCTTATACTATGTTCTGCAATTCCAATGCTAATTATAGGTTTTCTTCCCTTATATTCGAGAAGGTTAAAGCATGCAAAATTTCGTCCATTATATACAAATACTGCATTATTTATTACAATAATTTCAGCATCTTCATAAGAATAATATACTGCATTAAAATCGTTATTTTTCTCAAATGCACATCCTGTAAATTTACCTTTGTAATATACTTTTATAAGTGAACCAGAATAGTCTAGACTTATGTTTCCAAAAGTTGTTTTTTTGTTCATAATATCATTAGTTATACTTATTTTATCAACAACGTTGAAAATCTTTGAGATGTCAGACTGTGTAAATGCAATTGTTTGTAACTCTTCATCTTTATAAACTTCCCTCTCATTAGCTAACTTGTAGATTTGACTAAATATCAAAATTAGCATAGTTTAAAATTTTAAAGGAACTTAAACAATAAGTAATTTTTTCCATTAAAATTTTCAAAGTTATGAGACTTGAGTTATCCGAAGATTTTATAAATAAGTTAATTCCAAAGTTTATAAAGATACCTAATGTTAGTAATCTTAAGGTTGATATAGAAAATGGATTTATAAATTTGAGGGGAAATTATATGTTTATACCTTTTGGTTTTAAGTTAAATCCTCTAAAGACTTCTGGGTCAAAAATCCAATTTTCTATTGAAGGTGCATTTAGCGGATTTTTACCAAAATTTTCCCAAAAGGGAATTAAACTTGAAAATAATATTTTGGAGTTTGATATTTCAGAATTTATGGAAGAAATAGAAGTTAAGAATATTGATATTCAAAAAGGTAAGGTTCTTATTGAAATCTAATTTTTAAGGTTTCCTTGAAAAGTTTTCTTATACTTATTGATTTTGAAAATTTGTTCATAAAGAGAACAGTTAGTAACAGTAATATTTTACTTTTTTCATTGGGAAAGGTAATACTTTTAAAAACTATTCCTAATCTTTATTTTGAGGATTACTTGGGTGTAATTTTTACACCAATTGAAATATACAAAATGATGGATTTATACATAATATATCGAGGAGATCATAAGATTGAAGATGTTTTAAATAGTTATTTGCAAGGTAATTTAAAAGTTTTAGATTTTAGTTATTTTGGAGTTATTTTAGATTTAATGAAAAAAAATATTGTCGTGTTTGGAAGTTTCTTTTTTTACAAGCCAAGATATAAAGATAGTTATTGGATATTTTCAGATTTTGATTTGTTTTACAAGCTTTCAGATTTAAATATAAATAAAGAAATGCAGGAAGATTTCATAAAATCTGGAAAGTTTGATATTATTGAATGTGAAAACAAAATTTTGAATATTGATCTTGAACAAAAGTCTTTTAAATTTGAAAACATTTTATCAAAAAGAAAAAAGGTTAAACATAACTTCAAAAGCCTAAAATTGCCAGATAAGTTTTATTATTTACTTGATTTGAAGGACTTTGTTATATTTGAAAATTTAAAATTTGGAAAACTTCCTATAAAAGTTACATCACTTTATCAGATTGAAAGTTTGTATAATACGAGTTTTGATGTAGATTTTAGCAAGGAGTTAGTATTTGATGTAAATTTAAGAAGCCTTATTGTTTCTAATTTTGAAAACTTTTACAGTGCATATGAATTCTTCAATCTTAAAAATTGGTTATTTGATTTTTTATTCAGACCCGTTGTCATTTATAGATCCTTGGTCTTGTATAATATTTTCAGAAATGTTAGATTCTGAAATTACATACCACTCTTTATTTTCAGCAATATCAATAACCTCATATTTTAAGTCATTATATTTAATTTTAAAATATCCCTTTAGTGCATTTATTTCTACAATTTCTCCAATTCCTTGTGGTGTTTTCACTTTTGCACCCATTCTTGGAAGTTTATTATACATACTATCATAAAAATCAAATTCATAAACAAGACAACAAAATAATCTTCCGCAAGAACCCGTTAATCTTTCTGGACCAGCAAAAAGGAATTGCTTTCTTGCCATATCAATAGTTACAGAAGGTAATTTTCCTTTTAGAAAAGTTTTGCAACATGCTATTAATCCACAAGGTTCAATCCATCCAAATTGACTTGTGAAATCTCTTGCACCAATTTGTTTAAATTCAACCCTTACATGTAATAACTTTGCAAACTTAGAACCAAGTAAATGCAAATTTAATTTTTTATCCGATATATAGTCAACTTTTAAAATTCCTTTTTCAACATCTATTTCAAGGTTTGCAAGTTTTACATTTTCATAACCCATTTCCCAAATTATTCCTTTTATCATATTTTTCATAACTTTTATAATATTATCTTTATAAGCTCTTCTGTATGAAGTAATTTTTTTAATTTCTTTTGAAACTCTTTGATTTATACCCCTTACCTTTACAAGTTTTTCATTTTCTTCACCTTCTATTTTTACCCATAAAAATTCTCCAAGCTTAAAATTATCTAATTTAGGATGAATATAGCTTTCTGCCTCTTCTGAACCAATTACTGAGACATCAAGAGTTTTTATATTTCCTTCCATCCCTCAATTATCTCCAGAATATAAGCTTTAATTCTTTCTTTTACAAGCTTAAAATATTCCTTTGCTTTTTCTAAATCTAATTTAGAATAATCTATTTGGGTTTTATCTATTAAAATACTTCTTGGATTAGGATAATTGATAATTCCTGATTTAGGAATATAAGACTTGTAAATTCCCTTAATCTCATTAAAAGCTTTTGGATATGAGTAAATTAGCATTGATAGTTCATCCATGCCCGCATGACCTTTTTGCTCATCAAAGTAATTTATATCTTTTGCAATTTCCCACCAATTAATTATTGCAATTTTTAAATTATAATTTTTATGCGATTTGTATGCTATATTCTTTAAAGATTCTGTATTTCCTGAGTGGCCATTGAATATAAAAATCTCTTTAAATCCATTTTTATAACAAGATTTTAGAATATCGTAAATGAGAAGTTTAAAAGTTCTTTCAGAGATACCTATAGAACCCTTATAAAAATCAAGTGATTTATTTATACCATAACTAATCGCTGGTAGAACAATAGCGCTAAGTTCTAATGATAATTCTTCAGATAATTTAAATGGAATATAGTTATCCGTTCCAAGTGGAGCAGGACCATGAGCTTCAATTGTTCCGACAGGCAAAAAAGCTCTTTCTACTTCTAATTCCTTTAATTTAAAATAAGAAATAGATTGAAGATGCATAAACTTTAAAATTTTAAAGGTCTGATTCAATAAGCTTTAAAATTTTTGAAAATGTGTGGAAGGTTTGCAAGATTTACTTCAGTTGAAAAAATTGCAGATTATTATAAAATTGATGAAATTTTAAGCACTTTAAAAATATCTTATAATATAGCTCCAAGTAATGATGTTTTAGCAATTGTTTTTGAAGATAATAAGAGGAAATTAAAAACGTTCAAATGGGGATTTGTCCCGTCTTGGAATGCTAATTTAAAACCAGTTATAAATGCTCGAATTGAAACTTTAAGTCAAAAACCGTATTTTAAAAGAGTAATAAAAAATAAAACCTTAGTAGTTGCTGATGGTTTTTTTGAGTGGAAAGATAAAAAGCCTTATTACATATATAGAAATGATAATAAACCTATGTTATTTGCTGGAATATATGATAATAACACATGTGCAATTGTTACAACTCATTCAAATGAGAAAATTAGTAAAATTCATAATAGAATGCCCTTGATTATTTTGGAGGATTTTATTGATGATTTTTTCAAAAATGATAATTTTCCAAATGTTTCAATTAATAATGATTTATTAGATTTTTGTGAAGTTTCAAAAGCTGTTAATAATCCTAATAATAACTATGAGGAAATTATAATGTGTATTTAAAAGAGGCAGTTTTGCTTTGTGCAGGATTTGGAAGAAGATTAAGACCAATAACAAGTTCAATTCCAAAACCTCTTTTAAAGTTTAAAAATAGAACACTATTAGCTCACAATTTATTTAAACTTTTTGAGATTGGTATAGAGAGGTTTTTTATAAATGCTTACCATCTTTCAGATAAGATAAGAAGTTACGTTAAAAACATTTATGGAATTGAAATAATTTTTAATGAGGAGATTGAAATTTTGGGAACAGGTGGTGGTGTTTACAGTTTTAGGGATTTTGTAACAAGCGAATTTTTCATTATAACTAACTCAGATATTTATCATGAAATAGATTTGTTAACGGCTATTGATTTCCATATTAAAAATAAAGCATTTATCACACTCATTTTGAAGGATGATTATAAAAATAATGTTATTGTTGAGAATTTAGAAGTTTTGGATTTTTACAAAGAAATAAAGCAAAACGCTTTTACATTTACAGGTATTAGTATTGTCTCAAAAAATGTTTTTAATTATCTTGAATATAAATGTTCTTTGATTGATGGATTTAAAAGAGCTATTTTGAATAACGAGAAAGTTCTTGGATATATTACTAAGGAGTTTTGGAAAGATGCACTTGAATTAGATATTCTTTAAATTTTTGTAAAGCAATACCTCTATGACTAATTTTGTTCTTTATGCTTAAGTCTATCTCCCCAAATGTTTTTTGAAAGGGTTTATAGTAAAATATTGGATCATAACCAAAACCTTTATCTCCTCTAATTTCATAACTAATTTCCCCCTCAACTTCTCCCTCAAACACGCGTTCTTTACCATCATTTATGAAAACTAAAATGCATCTAAAATATGCTTTTCTGTTTTTTTTATCTTTCATCATTTTTAAAATCTTTTCTAAATATTCCTTATTCTCTTTTTGAAAATCTGATGATTTAACACCAGGAAATCCACCTAAAGCATCTATGAAAATTCCAGAATCATCAGCAAGTGTTGGTAAATGTGCAATATTATAAACTGTTCTTGCTTTTATTAAGGCATTTTCTAGAAGTGTTTTTCCTACTTCTTGAAAATTTATATTTATGTTTAAATCATTTAAAGAGAAAATTTCTATATTTTCGATATCTTCTAAGAAAAGTTTAATCTCTTTAATTTTGTCCTTATTGTTTGATGCAATTAAAAGTTTCAAAAGTGGGCAGGGCAGGATTCGAACCTGCGTAGGGCGTAAAGCCCAGTGGGTTTACAGCCCACCCCCGTTGGCCGCTTGGGTACCTACCCACAAAGCCAGCGGGCGGACTCGAACCGCCAACCTGCTGATTACAAATCAGCCGCTCTGCCATTTGAGCTACGCTGGCAAGACTTGAAAATTTTAAAGCATGAAATTTATTAACATCAAAAAGCTCTAAAGAATAGCTTTAAAATTTTAATGCTATGCTTCTTGCCTTTTCTATATTTGCTATTATTGGACTTTTTGGTGCTTTCTTAGTTCTATTTCATAAGAAACCAATTTATAATGCATTAGGTCTCCTCTTAAACTTCATTAGTTTAGCAATTATATACTTTTTATTAAACGCCCCCTTTCTTGGTATTGTTCAGATTATAGTATATTCTGGAGCTATTGTTGTATTTTTCTTATTTGTTATAATGCTTCTTAATTTGAGAGAACCTCTAATAGATTTTGATTTTTCTTTTAAGGGATTAATTTCAATTATTGCAATAATATTTCTTTTTGTCTTAATTAGTGTTACTCTTTATGTTGCAAAGCTACCAAGATTTGAGCTTGGGGAGGAAGGGAAAGTTGAAAAAATAGGTGAATTATTACTCACTAAGTATTTGGTTCCATTTGAACTTGCATCTATTTTACTTCTATTAGCTATTGTAATAGCTATTATAATTGGAAGAAGAGGAGAATGAGGATTTTATATAATGATATAAAGAAAAGTTTTGAAAGTTTTCATTTAAGTCCATATCAATTAAAGGATTTGTTTGAGAATATTGGAATTGAAGTTGAAAGTTTTATTAACTTAAGTGAAAATTTGAAAGATAAGATTTTTGCAGGAATTGTAAGAGATATAAATTCTAATGAAAATCTAAAAATTCTAAATGTTTGGACTAAAGTTGGTGAATTTCAAATTATTACAACTGCTAATATAAATATAAACGATAAAGTTGTTTTGGCTTTAGAAGGTGCAAAATTACCTGATGGTCAAGAAATTAAAAAGAAATATATTAGAAATTACTTATCTGAAGGAATGTTATTATCAGAAAAGGAATTGGGTATTTCAGAAATTTCTGACAGACCAATAATTTTACCGATTGATTTTGATTTAAATCAAGATGTTTTAGATTATTTACAGCTAAACGATTACTTGTATGAGCTTTATATATTCCCAAATAGAGGGGATTTAATGGGATTATTAGGAATTTGTAGAGAGATATCTTCTTATTTAAATTTGTCTCTTAAACAACTTGAAACATTAAGTGAAGAAAATTTGGAAGTTTTTGAATTTCCTATTGAAATTGAAAATAACAAAGCATGCTTTAGATATATTGGTAGGGTCATAAAGGATGTAAAAATTTCAGATAGTCCATATTACCTTAGATATAAATTATACCTTTTGGGATTTCGTCCTATAAATAATGTTGTAGATATTACAAATTACGTAATGTGGGAAGTAGGACAACCATTACACGCATTTGATTTAGAAAAAATAAATCAAAAAATTATTATAAGAAGTGCGAGGGAAAATGAAATTATAAGATGTTTGGATAATGTTGAAAGAGTTTTAACTAATGATATTCTTGTAATCGCTGATAAGGACAGACCAATAGCAATTGCGGGAGTTATTGGTGGAGAAGATACATCTATTAGTAATTATACAAAAAATATTTTTCTTGAAAGTGCTTACTTTAACAAATCTTATATATCAAAAGGAAGTAGGTTATTGAAATTGAAAACAGAATCTTCTAGAAGGTTTGAAAAGGGTTTAAATTGGGAATTTGTAGATATTGCGTCAAAAAGAGCTGCTTATCTAATAAGCAAAATTGCTCAGGGAACTGTATACAAATGCATAGATGTTTATAAAGAAGAAATTAAAAGAAAGAAAATAAAATTTTATGTGAATAATATAAATAAGATTCTTGGTTTGAATTTGGATTATGTAAAGTTAGATAGTATTTTAGAGAGGATTGGCATTAAAAAATTAAATCAATTTGAGTATGAAATTCCTTATCATAGAGATGACATAGAAAGTTATTATGATATTGCTGAAGAAGTTTCTAAGCATATTGGGCTTGAAAATATAAGTTCAAACTATGAGGCAAAAATAATACCATCGTTTTTAAATAAAGATATTTACGATGATGCTATAAATTTTTTATTTCCAAGAGGTTATTACGAGGCCAAAACTTTCAGTCTCATATCTGAACAGAAAGCAAAAATTTTTTCAGATGAATACGTAAAAGTTTTAAATCCTATTAGCTTAGATATGAACGTTTATAGAAATTATATTATCTCAAGTTTGCTTGATAGTTTATCAATTAATTTAAGAAGGAACGGTTATGGCTTGAAGCTTATGGAGGTCGGTAATGTTTTTCGCAACAATAAGGAATTGAGAAGTTTGGGAATTGTAATAGGTGGTAGAAAAATCAAAAAGTATTTTGAAAATGACGAATATTATAGTATTTACGAGCTGAAAGGTGATATTGAAGCCTTAATGGAATATTTAAACTACAAGTATGAATTTAAGGTTTCACAAAAGCAGTTCTTAAGAACATGTGTTGATATTTATGTAAATGATAATTTTATAGGTTTTTTGGGTGAGATGAAAAGGAGTATATTGAAGTTATATGATATTAAGTTTCCTGTTTATGTTTGTGAAATTGAATTAGGAAGCAGAGAAAGGAGTTATTTTGTTGAGTTTTCAAAATTTCCAAAAATTGAAAAAGACATCTCTATACTAATTAAAAAAGATAAATTTTATGCTGAGCTTGAAAATGAAATAAAATCTCTTAATCCCCCATATTTAGTTGAATTTTATTTAATAGATGTTTATGAAGGTCCCTCAATAAGTAAGGATTATAAGAGTATAACGTTTAGATTAGTTTTTTCATCACAAGAAAGAACTCTAAAAGATGAGGAAGTTAATGATATTCTTATGAATATTATAAATCAAATTGAAAAAAGAGGCTATATAGTAAGGAGGGCTTAAAAGGTGAATGAAAAAGATAAAGAAATAGATGAAAAACTTGAGAATTTATACAAAAAAAGCATGGGAACTATTATAAAGCTTAAAGAAGAGAATAAAAGGCTTAAAGAGGAAAACGAAATTTTAAGGAAAGAAAACGAAAATCTAAAAAATATTATTAAAAATTTAGAAACTAGAATAACGCAAATTTTAGAAAATCTTGAAATTTTGGAGGGTGAAGAGTGAAAATTGAGTTTAATTTATTTGGAACAATTTACAATTTTAATATGAAATTAGAAAGCGATGATGAGATAGCCAAGCTGAAAGAAATAATTTCTGATATCTGTAATTATGTCGACAATAAGTATAAGAATTTAGCAAGAGACAAAAAAATTGCTCTTGTAATATTGCTTTTAGCTCATAAAGTTTTACAAAAAGAGAAGAGAATAGAAAGATTGAATCATATACTTAAGGATTATGAGGCAGCTTTTAATTTTGTTGAAAAAATGGATGATAATTGAGAAGGAGGTTAAAAGCCATGGAACTAATTTTTTGGATATTTATTTCGATTTTTACTTTTATTTTAGGTTTTTATGTTGGAAAGAGGGGCTTAAGTGAAGTTAAGAAAAAGCTAATTGAGTATGAAAATAACTTCAAGAAAGCTGATGAAATTATAAAACAAGCTCAAATAAAAGCACAAGAAATAGTAAATTCTGAAAGAAGAAATATAGAAAGTGAGATTTATAAACAAAAAAAAGAATTAGAAAAAGAAAGAAAGAGAATTGAACAATTGCAAATTCAAGTTGAAAGGAGAATGGAAACACTTGATCAAAAGGAAAGAGAACTTAGAAACAGGGAAAAATACTTGCTTGAAAAAGAAAGGAATTTATCTATAAAAGAAAAAAGTATTGATGAAAAGTTAAGTGAAATCACAAAAGAACTTGAAAGAGTTGCAAACATGACACAGGAAGAAGCAAGAAAGGAATTAATAAGAAGTTTTGAAATTCAAGCAAGATACGAAGCAGCCCAGCTTGCTCATAGGATTAGGGAAGAGACAAAAATGAGAGCTGAAAGAGAAGCAAAAGAAATTATTGCTCAAGCAATTCAAAGATGTGCGAGTTCTCAAACTACTGAAACAACTATTAGTATTGTTGAAATTCCTTCTGATGATATTAAAGGAAGAATTATTGGAAGGGAAGGGAGAAATATAAGAGCTTTTGAAAGTATTACTGGTGTTGAAGTTATTATAGATGATACACCTGAAGTAATTGTATTATCCTCGTTTGATCCAATTAGAAGAGAAAAAGCGAAAATTTGTATTGAAAGGTTAATAGAAGATGGTAGAATTCATCCTGCAAGAATTGAAGAAATATATAAGAAAGTTGAGGATGAGTTTGAAAACCACATAAGAAGTGTAGGAGAAGAAGTTGTATTTAATCTTAACATAAATCCTGTTAATAGTGAAGTTGTTTATTATATTGGAAAAATGAAATATAGAACGAGTTATGGTCAAAATTTATTGTTACATTCAATTGAAACTGCTAAGATTGCAGCGATAATAGCAGGAGAACTTGGTCTTGATAGAAGTATTGCAAAGCGTGCTGGACTTTTACACGATATTGGAAAAGTTATAGATGAGGATGGACCCCATGCAATAATTGGAGGACAATTTTTAAGTAGATTCGGTGAAAATGAAATTGTTGTAAATGCCGTAATGGCTCATCACGGAGATGTTGAACCAATTAGTCCATATGCCCCTATTGTAGCGGCAGCAGATGCTATTAGTGGTTCAAGACCAGGAGCAAGAAGAGAAAGTATAGAGAAATACATTCAAAGAATAAGAAGGCTTGAAGAAATTGCTTATGAGCATAAAGGAGTTGAGAAAGCTTTTGCTATTCAAGCAGGAAGAGAAATAAGAGTTATTGTAGATGCTGATAAAGTTTCTGATTTAGAAGTTTATGAAATAGCAAAAAGTATATCTAAAAAAATAGAAGAAGAATTACAATTTCCCGGTCAAATAAAAGTAGTAGTCATAAGAGAAAGAAGAGTTATAGAATACGCAAGATGAATTTGGGATTTCAAGAGATTTTAGTAATAACCTTAGTTTTTATAATACTATTTGGTCCAGACAAGATTCCACAAGTTGTGAAAGCATTTAAGAGAGCTTATACAGAATTTACAAGAACGTTAGAAGAAACAAAAAGGGAAATAAGGG
Source organism: Caldifarciminota bacterium (assembly GCA_039803045.1). Lineage (GTDB taxonomy): Bacteria > Hydrothermota > Hydrothermia > LBFQ01 > DSFT01 > DSFT01. The sequence continues at coordinate 3,816 of JBDRXT010000005.1, read as the reverse complement.
AGGTTTTAGACGATGAAAGAAATAGCTCAAATGGCGATAAACGCTCTTAAAGAAGAATGCAAAAAAGAAAATATCAATTATGGAGATATTAGGGTAGTATTAGAAGAAGAGGAAAACATTGTTTATAAAAATGGTAAGGTTGAAAATACGTCAAGGTCTATGGAAATAGGTATAGGAGTAAGAGTTATTTATAATGGATTTTGGGGATTTTCAAGTACGAACGATTTTTCACTAGAAAGTATTTACAAAACTATAAAAAGAGCAATAAATATTTCAAAAGCTAGTTTCCACTTTAGTAAGGGTGGAATATTTCTAACTGAGGAAGATGTATACCAAGATGAATACTTTACAAAGCTTTCAATTGATCCATTTAAAGTTTCTATAGATAAAAAACTTGAAATTATGGAAAATGTCGATAAAATTTTAAGAAGTGATAATAGAATAAAACTTGTTCACCAGACAATGAATTTTGTAAGAACTGAAAAATATTTTGCATCTACAGAAGGGGCTTTCATACATCAAATTATTTACCAAAGTGGGGGAGGGTATACTGCATATGCTTTTAGTGAAGAGGATATGCAGTTTCGTTCATATCCTGCAGCTCATGGTGGAAATATGTTGACAGGAGGTTTTGAAGTTATATTAGAACAAAATTGGGAAGAGAACGCTTATATAGTAAAAGATGAATTATTAAGGTTATTATATGGTAAAAAAATCCAAATGGGTGAATATGATATTATTATTGGAACAAATCAAATGGCTCTCCAAATACATGAAAGTGTAGGCCATGCTCTTGAACTTGATAGGGTTTTAGGATTTGAAGCAAGTTATGCCGGGACATCTTGGGCTAAAGATCTTGGTATTAAATTTGGTAGTGAATATATGAATATTGTTCAAGATGGAACTATTGAGAAGGGACTTGGAACATTTGGCTATGATGATGATGGTGTTAAAGCGAAATTAGAATTTTTAATTAAAGAAGGGATTCTTGTAAATTATTTGTCTTCAAGAGATAGTGCTGGATTTATTAATAAAAAATCTACTGGTGCTAGTAGAGCAAGCTCATATAGAAGAATGCCTATTGTAAGAATGACAAATGTAAATTTATTAGCTGGTGATAAAGATTTAGATGATTTAATTTCAGAAATTAAAGATGGTTTCTATCTTGAAACAAACAAATCTTGGTCAATTGACCAAAAAAGATTAAATTTTCAATTTTCTACAGAAATAGCATATAAGATTAAAAACGGCAAGTTATTAAAAGAAGAAGTTTATAAGAACCCTGTTTATTATGGAATATCTCCAAATTTTTGGTCATCATTAGACGGAGTAGCAAATGAGAAATATTGGAAGCTTTGGGGAATTCCTAATTGTGGCAAGGGAGAACCTGGTCAAATTGCAAGAGTTGGTCATGGTTCAAGTCCTTGTAGATTTAGAAAAGTAAAATTGTTTAGTATTTAAAATAACTTTTTTTAGCTTTAAAATTTTCAAACTTTCAGGAGGATGAATTATGCGTGTAAAAACTGGATTTGTAAGAAGAAGAAAGCATAAAAAAATACTTAAATTAGCAAAAGGATATTATTTATCAAAGTCGAAAGTTTTCAGAAGAGCAAATGAACAAGTAATTAGATCTTTATACTATTCGTATATTCATAGAAGGGAAAGAAAAAGGGAATTTAGAAAGTTGTGGATTATGAGAATAAATGCAGCTGTAAGAGAGTTTGGTTTAAATTATTCGAGATTCATGAATGCACTTAAAAAACTTAATATTAATTTAAACAGGAAAGTTCTTTCAGAAATGGCAATAAACGAACCAGAAGCATTCAAGAAAATTGTAGAGCAAGCAAAAGAAGTATTAAATGTATAATTTAGAAGAAATTAAGTTGAAATTTTTGAAAGAATTGGAAAATGTGGTAAATATTGAAGAGTTACAAAGTTTAAAAAATTATTATGTCGGGAAAAGGGGGATTATTACTGAACTTATAAAAAATTTGAAAAATTTAACAATTGAGGAAAGGAGAATTTTTGGAACTAAGTTAAACGAAATTAAGGAGTTTATTGAATTTGAAATAGAAACAAAAAAACGAGAATTTTTGGATTTGGAAGGTGAAAGCTATGATATTACATTGTTAGGATATAAAAGAGAGTTTGGAAACATTCATCCAATTACTAGAGTATTTAGAGAAATAATTGAAATTTTTGTAACTATGGGATTTGGAGTGGAAGAAGGTCCTGAAATTGAGGATGAATGGTATAATTTTACAGCTTTAAATATTCCTCCATATCATCCTGCAAGAGATATGCAAGATACATTTTATCTACAAAATAACAAACTATTGAGGACTCATACATCACCAATTCAGATTAGAACAATGGAAAAACAAAAACCACCAATTAGAATAATTGCTCCTGGAAGAGTATTTAGAAGAGATGAAATTGATGCAACTCATTCACCAGTATTTCATCAGCTTGAAGGACTTTATATTGATAAAGATGTTTCGCTTTCTCATTTAAAGGGAACACTTGAAATGTTCATTTATAGATTATTTTCAAAAGATATTAAGATAAAATTTAGGCCTTCTTACTTTCCATTTACAGAACCTAGTCTTGAAGTTCTAATATATAAAGATGGAAAGTGGTTAGAAATACTTGGAGCAGGAATAGTTCATCCAGAAGTATTGAAAAATTGCAATATTAATCCAGATGTTTATAGTGGTTTTGCCTTTGGGCTTGGTATAGAAAGAATAGCAATGATAAAATATAATATAAGTGATATAAGGCTCTTTTATGAAAACGATTTTAGATTTTTAAAACAAATAAAAGGAGGTTAATAGTATGAGAAGGTTGATTTTATTAGTAAGCTTGGGACTTTGGTCATGTGCTCCAAATAAAGCAAAGATTATGGTTGCTCTTCCTCTTGAAAAATCTGGTTTGAATTATGGTATTGATGCTAGAAATGGTATAAACTTAGCTGTTCTTGACTTAGGTGAAAAGAATATTGATTTTATGTATTGCGATACAGAAGGTAAAGCAGAAAATTTCAGAGTATGTTATGAAGAAGCTAAGAAGAAAGGAGCAAATGTTGTAATAGGTCCTATCCTTACAGGAGAGATTGATGATAAGAGTATTGAACTTATAAACAAATATAAAATTCCAGTCGTTACTCCATCTATTACTACAGATGATATATTTACAAAAAGTGGGTATATTTTTGGTATAGCAGCACCAAATTCAGTAATTGCTGCAAATCTTAGTTATATTTTAAGTGATATTGGGATTAGTGAAGTTATTATAGTAAAAGATCCAAATAATGCTTATTCAATCGATATATCAGAAAAGGAGAAAAAAGCTTTATCGAGATATAAAATAAATGTTGTGGATGAAGTTAATTTTAGAGGTTCAAGAGCCGATTTAATTAATGATCTAAAAAGATCTATAGCTAAGTTTACAAAAACAGAACAAAAAACTAAGGGTAAAAAACAAGAGCAACAAACACAGGCTGTTAAAACAGCTATCATTTTAAATATATATGCTGTTGATTTAGATAAAATTCTTTTAGATATTAGAAACGAATTAAAATATAACGGTATTTTGGCAGGTCCAGATGCTTGGGATGAGATAAAAGAACAAGTAACAACTATTCCTGGTGAAAATTTTTATATTGCTCATTTCTTCCCTCTTGAAAATCAGAAAACTCAAGAATTCTTTGATAAATATAAACAGCAATTTAAAACTGTTCCTTCATCTTGGTCTGCTTTATCTTATGATGCAGTTAGTGTTGTGATAAATGCTATCAGAGAGGCAAAAGCAGTTGAA
>JBDRXT010000004.1:0-28242 GCA_039803045.1 Caldifarciminota bacterium | reverse complement strand
CATTGGAGGAACGTACTTTATATATATTGGATAACTTATACCCTTTTTTGTGATTTCTTCCTTTAATTTTTCAACTTGATTTTTATTTGATGTTGCGATAACTTGTATGCGATAACCATATACAAAAGCTCCTTTTATTGCTTCTGCTTTCCAGGTATATCCAGATGTTTTCTCCTGAGTAGTAGTATCATTTTTTTCTTGAATAATTAGCATAGAAATAGGAATTGGTTGAAATTCGTCTGGATTTGCACTTGAAAACAAAACTTTTGTAGATGAGCAAGATATTAAAAAAATAGAAATAAATCTACTCATCCTTTAGGCCATATTTTTGCCTAAACTTTTTAATTCTTCCACCAGTATCTACAATTTGAGTTTTTTGCCCAGTATAAAATGGGTGACAAGCAGAGCATATTTCAACGTGTATTTCTTTCTTTGTAGACCCTGTTCTTATTTTATTTCCACAAGCACATATAATCAAACCATCTTCATAATAAACTGGATGTATTTTCTTCATAATGCCCCCACCGGGATTTGAACCCGGGTTTCTAGGTTGAGAACCTAGCGTCCTAGGCCAAGCTAGACGATGAGGGCAAAGTGGAGGTGACCGGAATCGAACCGGTGTCCGAGAGCCGGGATGGTTAGGGCACTACATGCTTAGTTTCCCTTTTATTTTCCTCTTAGTAGGAAGGGAAACGAACCTACTAAGAGATAGGCTAGATATTTCAACTCTTAACCCCTAGCCAAGGTTAAGAGCGTCCACCTGTAATATGAGGCCTGCAATTTACCAGGTGGACCATAAATTGCAGACCTGCTGCCTTTAATTAGGCAGCCAAAGCATAGTTAGAGTTTGCACTTATTTTAACCCGCTAACCCGGGGAAAGGGCATGCTCCCTAACAATCCCTGACCCCCGTCGAATCCATACACCCCCATATAACAAATCGTAAAGTTTAAAATTTTAAAGGATATGGGTATAGTTTTATTTCTTTTTTTACCCTTAAAATTTTCAACTTATGGTATTGACACTTATAATCCTTCCAGTTTTTTCTCTCTTGGTAGCATTTATTATTTATGTAGTTTTTAGTTTTTTATTTTCGACGATTCCTACAAATAATATTATTATTAGAAGCTTTTTACAAGCTCTTGTTATATTGTTAGCTACTCCCTTAGCTTCTATTATAGTAATTTATACTGAAAGAAAAGTTGCAGCTAGACTTCACTCAAGAATAGGTCCATACCTTGTAGGAATACCTCATGGATGGTTACAACTTGTTGCAGATGCGTTAAAAATGTTATTAAAAGAAGATATTATTCCAAAACAGGCTGATAAATTTTTATTCAATTTATCTCCAATTATTTTTACTGCTTCAAGTATTTTAGCATTTTCGGTAATTCCACTATCAGAAGATATTGTTTTTATAAATTGGGATTTAGCACTTTTGTTCCTAATTGCGATTGGTTCAATTCCAATAATTTCTTCAACTCTTGCTGGTTTCTCATCTAGATCAAAATATCCATTAATTTCAGCTATTAGAACAGCAGGTGTTCTTTTGGCTTATGAAATTCCATTAGTTTTGAGTATTCTTTCAATTGCTGTATTGGCGAATAGTTTTAATCTTATAGAAATTGTAAAAGCACAATCCAATTTACCTTTTATATTTGTTCCAATAATAGGTCAGGTTAGTTTTATAGTATTTTTATTATGTTCACTTTCAGAGACAAATAGGGCTCCATTTGATATTGCAGAAGCAGAGAGTGAGATTGTTTCTGGTGTAAATGTTGAATATTCGGGTATGAAGTTTGGATTATTCTACTTGGGAGAATATCTTTTTAGCATAGTTAGTGCTATTTTAATTACATTATTATTTTTGGGGGGATGGCATGGTCCTTCAATTTTGCCTCCCTGGGCTTGGAGTATTTTAAAAGCTTACTTTGTTTATCTTCTTATACTATTTATAAGATGGACTTATATGCGACTTAGGCTTGATCAACTTATAGCTCTTTCTTGGAAATGGTTAATTCCCATTTCTTTTCTAAACTTTTTGCTTGCAGTTTTGTATAAGTTTTACATAGGAGGTTAATATGAGTGGGGTTGATATTATAGTTATTTTAATTATTGCTTTTGGACTTATAAGTGGTTTAAGAAGTGGTTTTATATCGGAATTGATCGCATTATTTTCATTATTAATTGGAGTATTTCTTGCTTTTAAATTTTATACTATATTAATGCCATATCTAAAAAACGAGATTTTTTCAATATTTGGAATGTTCATTTTAATATACTTCTCAAGCCAATTTATATTAAGTATGATATTTAAGCCATTTAAAATTATCGTAGGTGGAACTGTTGTAAATAGAATATTGGGTGCTTTATTGGGAGCCTTGGAAATGACGTTATTTATTAGTGTTATTGCATATGGTTTAAGGTATAGTGAGATTTATAGTCAATTTACTCAAAATAGTCAAGTTTTAAAACAAATTGAAAATATAACATTTCCAATATATAATAGTTTATTTAAGGAATGAAGGAGATTATGTTTAGCTTTTTTACAGGTTTTATAACTGGATTTGTGTTTTCTTTATTAAAATTACCTATTCCTGCTCCACAAAATTTAGCAGGAGTTATGGGAATAGTTGGTATATTTGTGGGTTATTTTTTTTATAATTTTTTGTTTAGAAAGTAATGGATAAAAATTTAAAATCTTTAACATTAAGACAATTATCAGAACTTGGTGAAAAGCATTATAATGGTATTCAGATTTTTAGATGGATTTGGAAAAAAGGTGAAACAAATATTGAGAAATTTACAGATATTTCAAAAAATTTGAGAAAAAAGCTAATAAGTGATGGATTTTATGTTGGAGAAATTGAAGAGAAACTTAGAATTTCTTCAAAAGATAGAAGTATTAAATTTGTATTTGAAGATGGATATGAAAGTGTTTATATACCAGAAGTTGATAGAGCTACAGTTTGTGTTTCAAGTCAATTGGGATGTGCCTTAAAGTGTAATTTTTGTGCTACTGGATTATTGGGTTTTAGAAGAAATTTAAAGTTTTGGGAGATTGCGGATCAAGTTTTACAAGTAAGCAAAAAGTTAAATTCAAAAATTACAAATGTTGTATTTATGGGAATGGGTGAACCTCTTTTGAATTTTGAAAATGTTAAACAAGCAATAAGGATAATGACATCACATATTGGACTAAACCTTGGTGCAAGACATATTACAGTTTCAACAAGTGGAATAGTTCCAAAAATTTATGAACTTGCAAATTTTGAGAGAAGAGTTAAATTAGCAATTTCATTGCATTCTGCAATTGAAGATAAACGTAACATAATTATGCCGATATCAAGATCATATTCACTAATTGATTTAAAAAATGCATTAGTTTATTATCTTCAAAAGCAAAGAAGAAGGATAACAATTGAATATATTATTCTAAAAGGTTTTAATGATAAGGATGAAGATATAAAAGCTCTTAAGAAATTTATACAAGGGCTTGATTGTAAATTAAATTTAATCCCATATAATAAAGTTGATTATTTTCATTGGGATGTTCCAAGTCAGGAAGATGTTTATGAATTTTACGATAAACTTAAAAAAGAATTAGACATAGTAATAACAATTAGGTGGTCAAGAGGTAGTGATGTATATGCAGCATGTGGACAACTTGGTTCTTGCTTCATTAATAAAGCCAAATGATAAAATAATTGTTGCATTTTCAGGAGGACCAGATTCTGTATTTCTTGTAAAGAAACTTCTTGAATTAAAAAAAATTATAAATTTTGAATTTTCAATATGCTATATAAATCATAAATTAAGGGAAGAAGTATTTGAAGAAGAGAGTTGGATAAAAGAATTTGCCAAGAAACATCAGTTGAAGTGTTATATAAAGAGGGTAGATGTACTAAAGTTCTCAAAAGAAAGAAAAATTTCTATTGAGACTGCTGGAAGAATTTTAAGATATCGCATTTTAAAACATATTTTAAAAAAAGAGGGTTATAATAAAATAGCGACAGCTCACCATTTAAACGATGCTTTTGAAACTTTCATATTAAATAGCATAAGGGGAAGTGGGGTTTTAGGGCTTGTTTTGAAACCAAAATATAAAAATATTATAAGGCCAATAATCCTCTATTCAAAAGATCAAATATTAAAATATTTGAAAGATGAAGAATATCTTGTTGATAGGACGAACTTTGAAATTTTGTTCTCTAGAAATTTTATAAGGAATGAGGTAATATCAAAAATCAGTGAGAGATTTCCAAATTATATAGAAGGTTTTAGAAAAACATATTTAAACTTGTTGGAATACGAGCAAAAGTTAAAAAGTCAAATAAGGCAAATTTATAAGAATACTATACTTTATAAGGACAGAGATTTAAAAATTTTTAGGAGGGATCATTTTTTAAATTTGGACAGTATGATAGTAAAAATATTCTTTTCTAAAATTATAAGTGAGCCAAGTTATAATCATCTGAACAAAATTTCAAAAATTATAAAAACTGAAGGTAAGTTAAATATTTCGAAAAATTACTTTTTTGAAGTGAGAGGAAATTTTATTGGTATATATAAAAAGCCATTGAAATTTAGTTACTTAATTTATGTTCCAAAAAAAACTTGTGAAATTTATTTAAGCGAAATTAAGACAAAAATTATTGTTCAAATTAGTCAAGAACCCAAAAATGAAAAATTTACTCTAAACTTAAACTTTTACTCTATATTTGATTATGTCATTATAAGAAGTAGAAAAAAAGGAGATAAGATTGGGGGAAAAAAACTAAAAGAGATTTTGATAGAAAGGAAGGTTCCAAACTTTTTAAAGGACTTTATACCTATTTTAGAGAAAAATGGTCAAAAATATTTACCAATAAAGCCTTTTACTGAAAAGGGTAATAAGTTTCTAATTATAAAGTTTGTTTTTCCAAAGTTTATTCACTTACTTTAAAATTTTCGCTATGAAAAGAGATTATTTGTCAATTCTGGACTTAACTATAGAACAGACGATGGAAGTTATAAAGCAAGCTTTAGAGTATAAGAGAACATTTCGTAAAGGAATTTATTACGAAAACATATTAAATAAAAAGTCAATTGCTCTTATATTTGAGAAACCTTCTCTTAGGACTATTGCAACATTCCAATTAGCAATTAACCAATTAGGTGGATATGCTTTATATTTAGAGCATCAAAGTGTTAGAATGGGGCAAAGAGAACCTGTTAAAGATGTTGCAAGAAATCTTAATAGATGGGTTCAGGGTATTGTTTCAAGAGTTTATTTTCATAGTACTTTAGTTGAACTTGCAAGATATACGGATATTCCAGTAATTAATGCATTATCTGATTTGGAACATCCTTGTCAAGCTTTAGCTGATTTTCTTACAATTTTTGAAATTACTAACTTTTCAAATAATTTTACATTAGCTTTTGTTGGTGATGGAAATAATGTTTGTCATTCTTTAATGTTAATTTCTTCATATTTTGGAAATAGATTTATATGGGCTGGTCCTAAAGGTTATGAACCAAGAGAGGAAATTGTGAATAAAGCTATAGAAATTTCGAAGAAGACAGGTGCAAAAATTGAAATCACGAATGATATTATTTATGCAATAAAAAATAGTAATTTTATATATACAGATGTTTGGGCTAGTATGGGACAAGAGACTGAAGCAGAAGAAAGAAAAAAAATATTTAAAAATTATCAATTAAATAGCGAAATTCTAAAATACGCTCCGAAAGATTATAAAATTATGCATTGTCTTCCAGCTCATAGAGGTGAAGAGATAACTGATGAAATTATTGAAAGTGAAAACTCAATAGTTTTTGAACAAGCTGAAAACAGATTACATGCTCAAAAAGGGTTATTAGCTATTTTATATTCAAAGTAATATATTTCCCCTTTAATCTTTCTGCATCTATAATTTTCTTCACATCTAAAATAGCTTTTTCAAGTTCATCATTTATAATCCAGTAATCATATTCCCATCTATAATCAAGCTCTTTTTCTATAAGTGAGATTCTCTTTTCTAACTCATTTCCACTTAAATCATTTCTCATTTTTAGTCTGGCTATAATTACTTCTCTGCTTGGTGGAAGTAAAAAAACGCTAATTACTCTACCTTGAAAATTTCTTTCAATTCTTCTCTTTCCCTGAACATCAATATCCATAATAATATCTTTATTTTTTCTTAAATTTTCAAATATTGGTTTCTTGGGAGTTCCATAAAAATAACCGTAAATTTCTGCAAATTCTAAAAATTCTTCATTTTTAACCATTTTCAAAAATTCATCTTTACTTAGAAATATATAATCAATTCCATCAATTTCATTTGCTCGCTTTTCTCTTGTAGTTACTGAGACAGAATAAAATAAATTTTCATCTAATTTTGACAAACTTTTACATATTGTGGTTTTTCCACTTCCAGATGGTCCTGATATAATTAAGATAAAATTTTGATACTTCATAACTTTGGCCCTGCTTCAATTATCTCCTTGCTTATTTCAAAATTTCTAATATTTTTAATAAACATATGTGCAAGTTTTTTTGCATTTTCAAAATAATCTAATTCTTTCCAACTATTTTGTGGATAAAATATCCATTCGGGAATATCTGAAATTTTCTTTGGAACTAATAAGCTAAATATTGGAAATTCATAAAATTCGGCTTCGCCAACATTAATAGCCCAGTCTACCATTTTTCTTGTATAAGTTATATCAATTCTGCTTCCAATTCCATAAGGTCCTCCAAACCAACCTGTGTTTATTAACCAGACGTTTGGATTATATTTTTCTATTTTTTCTTTAAGTAATTTTGCATATAATAATGGCTTATGAACTAAAAATGGTGCCCCGAAACATGCAGAAAATGTAGCAACAGGTTCTTTTATTCCTCTTTCAGTTCCTGCTAACTTTGCTGTATAACCAGAAAGAAAATAAAATAATGCTTGTTCTTTATTTAGTTTAGCAATAGGTGGCAATATTCCAAAAGCATCAGCTGTTAAGAAAAATATATTCTTAGGATGATTTGCCTTTCCATCTAACTTTACATTATCTAAGAATTCGATTGGATAACTAGATCTTGTATTTTCGGTTTTTTCATCACTATCAAAATCAACACTTCTATCTTCTCTTAGTATAACGTTTTCTAAAATTGTGCCAAATCTTCTAGATGCATTATATATACCTGGTTCTTTTTCCTTTGATATTTTAATAACTTTTGCATAACATCCACCTTCAAAATTAAAAATTCCTTCATCTGACCATCCATGTTCATCATCTCCTACTAAGGGTCTATTTACATCAGTAGATAGAGAAGTTTTACCAGTTCCAGAAAGACCAAAGAATAATGCACTATCTCCATTTTTTCCAACATTTGAACCGCAATGCATAGATAAAATGCCAACTTTTGGATAATAATAATTTAAAAACGTGAAAACTGATTTTTTTATTTCTCCAGCATAGGATGTTCCTCCAATGAGAATAATTTTTTTTGTAAGATTTAGTATTATAAAAACTTCACTTCTTGTTTTGTGAATTTCTGGTTTCGCTTTAAAGTAAGGAGCATGATAAATTAAAATATCTGGCTCAAAATTAATTAGATCCTCTTTATTTGGTCTAATGAACATATTTCTTGCAAATAAAGCATGCCAAGGACTTTCTGTGATGATTCTTAATCTTAGTCTATACTTAACATCTGCTCCTACAAAAAGGTCTTGAACGTAAACTTCCCTTGAATTTAAATATTCTTTTACATCTTTAAGAAGTTTATTAAAATTTCTTTCTTCAAAAATTTGGTTTACTTCTCCCCACCATATCTCATCTTTTAAACTTTCTTCATAAACTATAAATTTATCTTTGGGTGATCTTCCTGTATATGGCGTTGTATCTACAACGAGAGAACCATCAGATGATAAATATGCTAAATTCTTCTTTATGCTTTCTTCATAAAGTTGAGCTACAGTTAAATTATGTTTCATAGCTTTAAAATTTTAAAGTTTATGTTAAAGTTAACAAATAAGGTTGAATATGGGATGAGAGCACTTATTAGGCTTTATTTAAATAAGTATTTAACCACAAGAGAATTAGCAAATATTGAACTTATACCTGCGCCATTTCTCGAAAGGATAATGATTGAATTTAAAAATGCTGGTATTGTTGGAGGTAAGAGGGGACCAAGAGGTGGATATTACTTAAAAAAACAACCAGAAGATATCAAAATACTAGATATAATTGAAATACTTGAGGGCAAGTTCAATGTTGTAAAATGCTTGGATGATGAGAGTAGTTGTAGTTTTGTATCAAGATGCTTAATGAAGGGATTTTGGAATAAAGTTAATAAGCAGTTTTATGATTTTTTATTAAGCACATCTCTAAGGGATATAATTAACGAAATAGAAGGGAATAAGAAAGTAAAAATCAAATTATGAAGGGTGGATATATTGCTATAGTAGGAAAACCAAATGTTGGAAAATCAAGCCTTTTAAACATTTTGATTGAAGAAAAGTTATCTTCTGTAAGTCCAAAACCTCAAACAACACGATTTAACATAATTGGTATTTTAAATTATAAAGATGCGCAATTAATATTCATAGATACACCTGGAATAATCAAAAAAGTAAAAGATAAACTTGATGAAATTTCCCTATCAGAGATAAAAAGAGCTATTGACGATGCTGATGTAATAATATTATTAGTTGAACCAAAATTGCCTAATGAAGAAGATCTAAAAATTTTGAATTTATTGAAAGATATCAAAAAATCAGTTATCCTTGCAATAAACAAAATTGATTTAATTAAGGATAAGAGAGAACTTTTGCCTATTATTGAAAACTATTCAAAAATCTTTGAATTTAAGGAAATTATTCCAATAAGCGTGTTATATAGAGATGGGATTGATATTCTTTTAGATTCAATTTTGAAATACTTGCCAAATTTAGAAAAACCTTATTATGAAGAAGATATAATAACTGATAAACCTTTAAGAATATTAATAGCAGATATTATTAGAGAGAAAATTTATTTGCTATATAAAGATGAAATTCCATATGCTAGTGCTGTAAAAGTAGAAGAGTTTATAGATCCAGATGAACATCCAGAGCAAAAAAGAGATAAAGTTTATATTAGAGCTGTCATTTATGTAGAAAAAGATTCGCAAAAGGGTATAATTATTGGAGAAGGTGGTAAGAAGATTAAAGAACTTGGAACGATTTCGAGGAAAGAAATTGAAAGAGTTATTAAAAAACCTATTTATTTAGAACTATGGGTAAAAGTAAAGGAAAATTGGAGGAGGAATGAGAGTTTTATAAGGTCCCTACAAAGCTTATAAGTGTTTTTTATTCCATTTTTAATTTTTAAAAGTTCGTATTTGACTATAAATTCTGAACTTCAGAGAATTGCTGATAGTATTTTAATTAGCCTTTCTGATTTTTATAGTTATTCTGTCATTTTGGTTGCAGATGCAAAAAGCGGAAGAATTTTAATTGCAAGTTGTTATAAGGAAAACAGATTTGATTATAATATTTGTTTTAACGAAAATTTTCCTGGAGCCTCTTTATTTAAAATAGTTACTGCAGTAGCAAGTATTGAAGTTTTAGATCTAAAACCAGAAGATGATATTTACTTTTCTGGAAAAATTTATAGTCAAGATCCTGAAACTTGGCTTATATCTTATCCTACAAAGAAACAATCTTTTAAAACTGCTTTTGGAACTTCAAATAATCCAATTTTTGGAAAGTTAGCCATGTTTGTAGGTAGTTGGAATTTATATAATTATGGTAAAAAAATGTTTTTTGATGTAATATATCCAAAGGATGATTTTTCTATAGCTCTTATGGGAGCTGGATTTATAAATAATTATATAAAGCCAATTGATGCTTTGAGATTGATGGTTGCTATCTCGAACGATGGATATGAAAAATCAATAACTTTAATTGACTCAATATCAGGTTTTTATTATTACACTCCAAAAACAATTAAAAAAATAATGAATGAGAAAACTTCTTACAAACTAAGGGAACTATTTAAAGAAACTGTAATTAGTGGAACAGCAAGTAAGTTTCTGATGAATTCTAACGTTGGAGGTAAAACTGGTTCAATAACTGATAAAATTCATAATGGTTATATTAAGTGGTTCGTTGGATTTTTTCCTGTTGATGAACCAAAATATGCATTTGTGAGTATGACTGTTGAAAAAAAATATAATAAAAAACTTTCACCTATCTTAAACATAAAACCAATTATAGAAATCTTGCATGTTTTTGGTACATAAAAATATACTTTAAAATTTTAAGAATTATGGAAATTAAGTTAATTATAGATAATGCTATAGATGAGCTTAAAAGTAAAGGTTTAAGTGATAGTGCTATTGAAAAAGCCATAGATTACTGGTCAGAAATATCCGGAATAAATATAAAGTCCATAAATGAAAGTACTCCTTTTAATATTGAAATTGTTAATAAATTGCTTTCTACTTTCCCTAGTGTAATATCAAAGCTAAATGAGTTTAAGGAAGAAGTTGTTGAAATACCAGAATTTTCAATAGAAGATATAAAAATGGAAAAGAGTGTAAAGGATTTAGATAAAGAATTAGAGATGCTAATGAATGTTTTATCTAGTACTGAAGAAGTTATAGAAGAAGTAGAGGAAATTAAACCTGTTAGCGAGGAGTTTGAAAAGGAGTTACAAGAATTAGCTTTTAGTTTAACTAAGGAGGAAGAAGTTAAAGTTCAAAAGGTAGAAATGTCTCAAATAAAAAGCATTAGATTAGCTACAGTTATATCTGACGGAAAGATTGAAAAATTATATATTTCAAAGGAAACCGAATATAAACCTAATTTGACTAAGTTAATAGAAACAATATCTAATCTCTGGTCATTAGTTGGATTGAATTTATACGATTTTAATAGTTTCCATTTGAAGTTAAGTAATTTGATATTGTACACTGAGAAGAAAGGAAATAAGATTTATATGGTTTTAGTTGAAACAGAGACTATAGGTGGAGCAAAATTCTTCGTATATGCTCTTGAGCGGGCGTAGCTCAGAGGTAGAGCGCCAGCTTCCCAAGCTGGGGGTCGCCGGTTCAAATCCGGTCGCCCGCTCCTTTAAAATTTTCGTACGATGAGATTAACATATTTTATTCCCTTAATGATGTTAATAACATTTTGTGCTCCAAAGAAAGATGAACAAACTCAAAAAAATACTCAAACAACTCAAACTGTTAGTTTAGTGGATCAAGGAAAAAAACTTTTCCAAACTAAGGGTTGTGTAGCTTGTCATTATGCCGATAAGGAAAGATCAACAAAACTTGTTGGTCCTGGTTTAAAGGATATTCATAAGGAGAGAAGTGAAGAATGGTTAATAGCAATGATTACAAATCCAGATTCTATGCAAAAGAATGATTCGATAGCAAAAGCTCTTTTAAAAGAATATGGAACGCCTATGCCTAATCAAAATGTTAATATAGAAGAAGCAAAAGCTATAATTGAATATATAAAAAGTCTATCAGGAGGAAATTAATTAAAGAGTGAGATTAGAAATTAGTTTAAAGGATGTTGATATTCAAAAGTTTATAGGATATAATGATACAAATTTAAAATCTTTAAAAAAATTCTATCCAAACTTAAAAATTTGGGCAGATGATTTGAATGTAGTTGTAGAAGGTGATGAAGATGAGATACAGGAATTTGAAATGGTTATAAAATCACTCTTAAATAGTTATCATAAGTTAAATAAAATTGAGGAATGGGATGTTATAGAAAGTGTTCAAAAAATAAGGAGAAAATTAGGAAAAATTGAAACATTTGAGATAATTACACCAAAGAGAAAAGTTATACCTCATACTCAAAATCAATTAAGATATATCAAAGCTATTGAAGAGAACGACATTGTGTTTGGAATTGGACCTGCAGGTACGGGAAAAACATTCTTAGCTGTAGCTATGGCAGTTAAATATTTAAGAGAGGAAAGAATAGAGAGGATTATTCTAACAAGACCTGCTGTTGAAGCAGGGGAAAGCTTAGGATATTTGCCAGGAACGTATGAGGAAAAAATTTCACCATATTTAACACCACTTTACGATGCTCTCTTTAGTTTAATGCCTGCGGAAAAAGTTCAAAAATTATTAGAAACTAGAGTAGTAGAAATAATTCCATTAGCATATATGAGGGGTAGAACATTATCAGAAGCATTTATAATATTAGATGAAGCACAAAATACAACTAGTGTTCAAATGAAAATGTTTCTAACAAGAATAGGAATGCGTTCAAAAGTTGTAATAACAGGTGATATAACTCAAATAGATTTACCTAAAAGTAAAGAGTCTGGATTAATAGTGGCAAAAAGAATTTTGAGAAATATTCCTGGAATTGAATTTATAGAGTTTACAAAAGAGGATGTTGTAAGGCATCCTCTTGTAAAACTAATTATTGAAGCATATGAAAAACATAGCTAATATTTCAATTTTTATTATCTCTTCTTTAATCTGTACTATTTTCTTGCCAAATCCTTATAGCTTTGTAAAATTGAATGAAAAATCCCCAATTGATATTTACGCACCGTATGATATTAAAATATACAAAAATTTATCTGAGTTAAAAGCAGAAAGCCTTAGTATAATAAGCAAGGTTTATCCAGTGTTTATTTACAAAAGTTATAACATTAGAAGTGAAGAAAAAGATCCACTTTTTCAATTTCTAATCCTAAATTTAAAAAAGTACTTAAACTTGGGTATAATTTCTGACGAAGATTACAAGTTTTTGCAAAATGACCCATCTGAAAGAATAGCTATCTACGTTGAGGGAGAAATATACGAAAAAAATAAAAATAATATACTCTCATTTTCAGAAGTTTATGATACAATAATATCCCAAGTAAAGCTAGTATATCCAGATTCTATACAAAAGGTAAAATTATTTCTCTTGGAAAATTTAAAACCGAATCTAATATTAGACGAGAAACTTACTCAGGAAAACAGGAGTAGTGCCTTAGGTTCTATTGAAAGATATAAATACGTGATAAACAAAGGAGAGCTTATTGTTAAAAAGGGGGAAATAGTTAGCGAGGAGAAATATGAAAAAATTAAAGCTTTGTATCAAAATAAGAATATTATTTTTAGAAGTTTATTAATCTTTACAATATTTCTGCTTTGGGGTAGTATTAACTTATCAAGAAAAAATATTTCAACTTCAAATAATATCATAATAAACCTTGCAATTGTAATATTTTCAATAGTTCATAGTATAAATGTAAACTTTGGATATTCGTATTTATTCAATTTTTCAGCACTTTTTAACCTTCTTCTTGTTTTCATAATTCCAAAGCAAATTTCGATAAACTACGCAACAACTTCCTCAATTCTCTTGGGTATATATTATAATATGGATTTTAATGTATTTGTTTGGACACTTGTTATTTCTTTGAGTTCGATCTTGCTTTCTAACCTTATTAAAAAAAGATATGAAATTCTACTTTTTGGGATTATACTGATTCCTCTTGGAATTTTATTGCATTTATTCTTAAAATACGAATTTGCATCAGTTCACGAATTACTTTTGATTTCATCCTCTATAACTATATCTCTTTTTCTTGCATTTATTATTTTATTCATTATAGAAAAAACAACAAGACTAACTACAAAATTTAATTTATTAGATATATCAGATCTTGAACATACTTTAATTCAAACGTTAAGAGATAAAGCACCTGGGACTTATAATCATTCTATAAATGTTTCAATATTGGCTCAAGAAGCAGCAGAAGAAATTGGAGCGAATGCTTTGCTTTGTAAAGTTGGTTCATACTTTCATGATATTGGAAAAATAAAAAATCCTCAATATTTTATAGAAAATCAAACTGGATATAATCCTCATGATGAATTAGATCCTGTTGAAAGTGCAAAAATTGTAATAGAACACGTTATTGAAGGTGTAAAAATAGCAAAAAAATATGGATTACCCAATGCTATCATAGACATTATAAGAACTCATCATGGAACAACAATTCTAGAACCATTCTATAAAAAAGCAATATTAAAAAATCCAAATATTGATAAAAAGTTATTTCAGTATCCAGGACCAAATCCTAGGACAAGAGAAGAGGCAATAGTCATGCTTGCTGATTCTGTCGAAGCGGCAATAAGAAGCTTAAAGGAAAAGGATAGAGAGTCTATTAAAAAGCTTGTAAGAGAAATATTAAACAATAAGTGGGATAATGGTTATCTTGAAAATACAGATTTAAAGAAGAAAGATATTGAAAAGATTGAGGAAATTTTCATAAGAGTTTTGGAGAGTATATATCATCCGAGAATATCTTATGATTGAAATAATAGGGAAAATTAAGTTAAAAGGTTATAAGAGATCTCTAAAGGACTTTTTAGAAAGTGTTTTAAAAAGCGAAAATAAAGAACACCCTCCTAAAATTTACATCTTATTTGTAAATGATAGAAAAATAAGGAAATTGAATGCTCTATTCTTGAGGAAGGATAAAACAACTGATGTTATATCTTTCAATCTTGGAAATATTGCGGAAATATACGTAAATACTGAGTATAGTAAAAGATTGGGAAATTTCTCTTACTATACAACATTTTATAGTCTTCATGGTTTATTGCACATCTTGGGTTATGAACATAAATCTAAAGATCAAAAGAAGGAAATGTTCAAAAAGCAAGAAAAATATATGAATTTATGGAAATTTTAGCAATTATCTTGTTTCTTATAATTTCGTTCATAAGTTCTGGATTTGAAGCAAGTTATTTAAGATTTGAAAAGGAAGCATCATTGCAAAAGGATAATGCATTCATAAGCACAACTCTATTTATAAACACATTAGCGAACAATTTTGGAGCAATATTCTTTGCGATATTTTTAGATAACTTCAAAATTGAACAAAATATAAAACCTATTATTGAGATTGTTCTATTTACAAGTATTATTCTTATATTTTGTGAAACATTGCCAAAAAGCATTGCGTTTTATTATCCGCAAATTTTCTACAATAAATCACTAAAATTTTTTTATTGGAATGTAAGCTTATTATTTTCACCAATCCTTAACATCCTAAACAAAATTTTTCCTCAATATCTGTTATCTGAAAAGATTTTGAGTTTGAAAGATATTTTACTACCACTAAAGATTATAATTGAAAAGGAATTTTGGAGAAAAAATAAATCACTTGTAATTCAAGAAATAATAAGTTTTATAAGAACAGATATTAGTACATTCTTAAAACCTTGCATTGAAGTGGAGATGGTAAATTATGAAAGCAAGGTTGGTGATGTAATAAAAATTTTCAAGAGCACTAACTATAGGCGTTTTCCAGTTTATAAAGATTCAAGGAATAACATTGTCGGTTTAATTGATGTTTCTGACTTAATTAATAAGAATCCACAAGAAAGTATTTTGAATTATATTAAGGAAGTTCCAGTTTTAATAGATAGTTATAGAGCTTTTGACTTTTTAAAAAGTAACCACGAATTCGCTGTTGTTTATGATGAGTTTGGAAATTTTTTGGGAATTGTAAGTAGAAAAGAAATATTGAAAAATATTTTTAATATTTATACACCAAATGTTAGAAAAATTTCAAAAAATACTTACATAATTGAATCACCTATAGATTTAGGTCTAATTGAAGAATTGACTGGTATTCATCTTGGGGAACCAAATAAAAATTTAAATGAGTTTTTGATGGAAAAAAGGAAAATTGTTGAAGAAGGTGACGAATTTACTCTTGGAAATTTGAAAATTACAATTTTAAGTAAAGAAGGAAATTACATAAGTAGAATAAAGCTCGAACTACTTTAAAATTTTCTTTAATATGTCTGTAAGTGAACTTTTTGAAAAATTTAAAAATAAAGATAGAGTTGCTCTTTCAAAAATAATTACACTCGTTGAAAATGAACTAAATACTGAAATAATTATATCTGAAATTTATAGATTTATTGGAAAAGCCCATAGAATTGGGATTACAGGACCACCAGGGGCTGGAAAATCGACATTATTAAACAAGTTGTCAATTTATTTTAAAAATAATGGCTTTAATCCATCTATAATAGCAGTAGATCCATCGTCACCATTTTCTGGTGGAGCATTACTTGGAGATAGATTTAGAATGATGGAAGCTTCAAATGAAGGTATTTATATAAGAAGTATGGCAAGTAGAGGAAGTCTTGGAGGGATTGCAAAAAGTACAATATTCGTTGCAGATGTTATGGATGCTTTTGGATTTGATCCCATATTTATTGAGACAGTAGGAGTTGGTCAGATTGAGCTTGATATTATGAAAGCATCTGATACAATTGTAGTTGTATTAGTACCAGAATCTGGAGATAGTATTCAAGCTATGAAAGCTGGTCTTATGGAAATAGGAGATATTTTCGTAATTCATAAGTCTGATAGAGAAGGGGCAGATAAATTATATATGGATTTAAAATCAACACTTGAGATGGGCTTTAATACAAAGGATAAACATTGGAAACCTCCGATAATAAAAGTTTCATCTTTGAAAAACTTTGGTATAGATCAACTATATAATGCAATATTAAATCACAAGCAACACATTAAATTGAGCGAAAAGTTATTGGAAATGAGAAAAAAAAGATATATTTTAGAATTTGAAGAACTTGCAAAGGAGACTCTTTGGAAGGAATTTAAGAAAAAAATAAATTTAGATGAGATACTGGAAGATGGGTTTTTAAACAAGAAAAGTCCATATCAACTTATAAAAGAAGTCTTAAATGATAAAAATTATAGTTGAAAATAAAAAAGCAAAAGCGAACTACGAAATTATAGAAAAATACGAAGCTGGAATTGAATTAAAAGGTTCTGAAGTAAAATCAATAAAACTTGGTAGAGTTTCACTTAAGGATAGTTTTGTTATTGCAAAAAGGAATGAACTTTTTATAATAAATATGTATATTGCTCCATATGAATTTACTTCTCATGAGAAAATTGATCCTGAAAGACCAAGAAAATTATTATTACATAGAAAAGAAATTGATAGAATTATCGGTAAGTCAAAAGAAAGAGGTTTAACAATAATTCCAATAAAAATTTATCAAAAAAACCATTTGATTAAAGTAGAAATTGCCTTAGCAAAAGGCTTAAGGAAGTATGAAAAAAAGGAAAAAATAAAAGAAAGGATATTAGAGAGGGAATTAAGGAGAGACTTAAAAAAGTTAAGATGATTTTTAGCTTTAAAATTTCCCATATGTTTAATTCAAAAGATTTTGATCCCCTAAAAGAGATTATGAATGCAATACTAGTAAGGAGAATATTGAACAAGCTATTAACATTAAAAAGACCAATAAAAATAGAGATAAAAGAAGTTGAAGCAATTGGTCCAAACTATATTAAATATTCAAGAAAAATAATAAGAGGTTTGCCTACAGAAATTGATATAGATCTTTTAAAAAGATATGCCATTTATCTTGCAAACAACAATGAAGAAATAAAAAAGGAGTTAGGTGATGTATAGAATAGAGAAGGATACTTTTGGTGAGATTAAAGTTCCAGAAAGTGCTTATTGGGGAGCACAAACCCAGAGAGCTTTGGAAGCCTATAAAATTAGTAATTGGAGATTTCCAGAGAACTTTATAAGAGCTCTTGCTTATGTTAAATTAGCTTGTCTTGAAGTAAATTATGAACTTGGAAAAATTCCAACTCACTACTACAATGCTATAAAACAAGCAATAAACGAAATTATAGAAGGAAAACTAAACGATCAGTTTCCTTTAGATGTGTTTCAAACTGGTTCAGCTACTTCTACTAATATGAATATGAACGAAGTGATAGCCACAAGAGCAAATGAAATACTTACAAATAAAAGAAATACTAAAGAGCCTATTCATCCGAATGATCATGTAAATATGGGACAATCCACAAATGATGTGATACCTACATCTATGAATGTTTGTGCTTATTACGAAGTGAAATATAATCTTTTACCTGCTCTCGATAACTTATATAATTCTATTGTTGAAAAATCAAATGAATATAGGGATATTGTTAAAACTGGAAGAACACATCTAATGGATGCTATGCCTGTTAGTTTTGGACAAGAATTTAGTGGATGGGCTACTCAAATACAATATGCAAAAGAAAGGATTGAAGGAACATTTGTTAGATTGAGAGAACTTGCTATTGGTGGAACTGCTGTTGGAACAGGTATAAATACTCATCCTGAATTTGGTAAACGGGTTGCACAAAAATTATCTCAATTCTTAAAATTGGACTTTGTAGAAGCAAAAAATCACTTTGAAGCTCAATCAAGTAGAGATAGTATATTAGAGCTTTCAAGTGCTTTAAAAGTTCTAGCAACAGTATTAATTAAAATATCAAATGATTTGAGATTAATGAACAGTGGTCCAATTGCAGGTTTTTCAGAAATTACTTTGCCCGAACTACATCCAGGTTCTTCTATAATGCCGGGAAAAGTTAATCCTGTTGTACCAGAAGCAGTTAGAATGGTTGCAGTTCAAGTTATTGCAAATGATTTAGCAATTACGATGAGTAATAGTATGGGTGAATTTCAATTGAATGTTATGCTTCCAATTATGGTATATAACATTCTAACATCAATTCAAATTTTAACAAATGCTTGCAATTTACTTTCAGAGAAATGTATAAAGGGTATTATTGTGAATAAAGAACATGTTGAGGAATTATTGTATAGAAATCCAATATTAGCTACTGTATTAAATCCAATTATTGGTTATGATAAAGCTGCTGAAGTTGTAAAAAAGTCATTGAAAGAAAAAAGGAGTGTAAAAGAAATTGTAGTAGAAATGGGTTATTTAACAAAGCAAGAGGCAGATGAAGTTTTTGATCTTAAAAAGTTAATTTGAACTTGATGTTTTTCCTATTGATATTACAAGATAGTGTATTTTCATATAAATCACCAACGAAAGCTATAACTTTATCTCTACTAGCTCCAGGTGGTGGTCAATTTTATAACAATAAGAAAACAAAATTTTTTATAATATCCTTGCTTGATATTTCTTCTGCTTCCCTATTCTTATACAATACGTATAAATATCAAAAGTACAAAACAGAAAACTACTATTGGTCAAGTATTAGCTATTTTATAACATTTCTCTCGATAAAGTTGTTTTCTGCAATTGATGCGTATGTTGATGCCAATATAAAAAATGCTTCAAAAAGTCAAGAAGAATTGAAGGAAAAAATATTTTAACTTAATTTTTCTAATAGAGCTTTTTTTACGATAGGTGGAACGAGATTATCGATATTTCCACTTAGCATAGCAACTTCCTTTACCAAACTTGAAGACAAGAAAAAGTACTCTTCAGAAGGAATTAAAAATATTGTTTCAATATCATTAAATAATTTCCTATTCATCCATGCGATTTGAAACTCATAATCAAAGTCAGAAATAGCTCTAATTCCTCTTATTACTATATTTATATTCAATTTTTTGCAAAAGTCAACAAGAAGTCCATTAAAATCCAAAACTTCAATATTATCAATTTCTTTTAAGCTTTCTTTTGCTAAATGAATTCTTTCTTCGAGACTAAATAAAGGTTTTTTATGTCTTGGTTCTGCAATAGCGATAATGATTTTATCAAAGAGTTTTAAAGCTCTCTTTATAACATCTATGTGTCCATTCGTAATTGGATCAAATGTTCCTGGGTAAATTGCTTTTCTCATTTCAAAATTTTAAAGTTAAGAGAGAAATTCTAAAACTTTTTCAAAAACGATTTCAGGTTCTATCCAACTAAAACATGCATAATCTTTTCTCTTGCATGGTTTTTCTCCATGAAGTGAACAAGGACGACAAGGAAGATTTTTTACTTCAAATACTTTATAATTATCCGAAAATGGTTCAAAACCAAAACTTAAAACAGTAGGACCAAAAAACACTATAGATGGAACATTGAATGCACTTGCTATATGACTAATTCCACTATCGTTACCAATAAAAAGTCTTGCATACTTTACTATTAATAGCATTTCTCTTATGCTCGTTTTACCAATTAAATTTATACCTGAAAATTCGTAATTTTCTAAGAAATGCAAGTCTTTCTTTGTACCTATATAAACTTTCTTAATTTTCAAATTTTTAAGAAGCTTGTCAAGCTTGTCAAAGTGCGTATAAATTCTTGATGGATATCTTGCAGTTGGATTTATTACAATATAATTACCTTCAATAATTGGTTTCCCGTTTATAATAAGTTTTGGCTTTTTGTTTGAACCTATAGTCTCGTTATACATTTCGTAAATTCGCTTATTATTAAAATCCTTCTTAAAAATAAGCGTTAGTCTCCTTTCTAAAATCCTTTTATTGTAGTTTCTTGACGAAAAAGGTGAAATAAGTTTTGAAAGAAGAATAGTTTTTAGTTTAAAATGTAAATCTAATACAATTTCGTAATTTTCTTTTAAAAGTTCTAATATTTTAACTTCTCCATCAATGAAAATTTTCTTAATTCTAAAATCATCTATGAAAATTTCATCGAAAGGTTTTCGCGTTAAGTAGTGAATTTCGTAATTTCTTTCGTATAATTCTTCTATCACACTTGTTGTAAGAACAACATCTCCAAGTTGTCCAAGTCTAATAATAAGTGCTTTTTTCAAATCAAAATTTTAAACTTTAAAATTTAATAACATTTGATTTTAAAAAAATTTTTTAAAATGGCAAATTGTAATAAATAGAGATGTGTAAGTCTTTCATAAATAATATTTTAATTAATTTATCAAATTAAAAATCATTTAATTAGCCAAATTAAATCAAATTTCTAAAAATTGCATCTTAAGTAATTTTTATTAATTAGCCAAATTGAAAGACAATCTTTTTAAATTAACGATTTGTTAAGTAATTTTTCATACTTTAAAATTTGGAAATGTTTTTAGAAAATGTCTTGATAAAAAATCATACAACGTTTAAGATTGGTGGATATGTTAAATATTTTTCACAACCTCAAAAAGTTGAAGATATTATTCATATTGTCAAATTATCCAAAGATAAGAATTTAAGAATAATACCTATTACGAATGGTTCAGATATTATTTTTCCAGATTATGAACTAAATGCGATTGTTATAAAGTTAGATAGACTAAAGGGTATAAATTTTGTTAGTGATAACATTGTTGAGATTATGTCCGGTGAAAGTCTTCCTAAAATTGCAATATATCTTGAGAATTTTGGATTGAGTGGTTTTGAATATTTATATGGTATTCCTGGAAAAATTGGTGGTTCAGTTTGTAAGAATGCAGGTGCTTATGGTATTGAAATAAAAGATTTACTATTAAAAGCTTTTGTAATAAGTTGGGATGGTGAATTGCTTGAAATTAAAAATGAAGAACTTAATTTAAGATATAGGGATTCGGACTTGCTTAAATATGGCATTTTATATAAAGCTCAATTTAAGTTAAGAAAAGATAAACCTGAGAATATTAAAGAAAGAAGATTAAAATTTTCTGAAAGAAGGAAGGAAACCCAACCTTATGGAATTCAAACTGCAGGATGTATGTTCAAAAATCCAAACGGGAAAAGTGCGGGAAAGCTTATAGAAAGTGTTGGATTGAAAGGTTATAGAATAGGTGATATTGTGATATCTCAGAAACATGCAAATTTTTTTATAAATTTAGGTAATGGAAGAGCTGAAGATGTTTTAAGACTTATTGAAATAGCCAAAAATAGAGTTTATGAAAGATATGGCATAATGCTTGAGGAGGAGGTCGTAATTATAAGATGAAAGATTACGTAATTGCTATAGATTTAGGTTCTGGATATATAAAAACTGGGTTGGGATTTTATTCAGAAGGTGGTATTGAAATTTTAGCAATAAGTGAAGTTCCTTCACAAGGTATAGTATACGGACTTATAAATAATACACAAAAAGCTTCTGATAGTATTAAAAGAGCTATTGAAAATTTAAATAGAGCTACAAGCTTTGAAAAATTTGAATATCTTCCAGTTGTGGTTGGTATTAATGGAAGGGGTATATTTACAGCGAAAAGTTCAAATGGTATGATATCTATAAGAAATGGTAAGCCAATAGATGGAAATGATATTAAGAGAGTTATTGAACAAGCAAAAATTGGTGCAGTTATACCAAGTGAGCATGAAATTATTTACGTTCATCCAAATAGCTTTATTGTAGATAATCATAAAAATATTAAAAATCCAATAGGAATGTTTGGAAGAAGGCTTGAAGTTGAAGCATATATTGTAAGTGTTGAAATGTTAATGCTTAAGAATATAAAAATGGTTTTAAATAGTTCTGGTATAGTTGATGCTATTATATATTTAAATGCTATCGCTCAAAAATACGGTTTACTTGAAGAAGATGAAAATACTGAAGGTTTTATTATAATTGATATTGGGAAACATTTAACAACATTAACTCTATGGAATGGAGATGCATTAAATTATTTAGCAGTTTACGAGCAGGGGATTAATTTTGTAATTGACGAAATTTCAAGAGATATTTTAATTTCAAAAAGGGCTTGCGAAAATGTTTTGAAATCAATAAATATTCCTAACTCATATCAGTTAGATTATGAAGATTATGAAATAGAGATTATAGATGAAAGAAAAGATCAGGTACTAAAAGTAAGTTCTCGCAGAATTTCAAGTATTATACAAGATGTAATTTCAAGTATTTTTGTAAGGATTCAAAGTGATATAGAAAAAACAGGATTTTTAAAAAATGTACCAACTCCAAATATATATCTAACAGGTGGAGTTGCTCAAATTAAGGGGATTGAGCAAATTGCCGAGGGAATATTTAATTTACCTGTTTATATAGGTAGGGTTTCACTTAAAGTTAATGATAAGAGTTATTTAAGTCCAAGATATGTAACGTTAGCAGGATTAATAAGATTGTATTTTGATAGTCCAAAAGATAAAATTTCAAGAACAGAAAATACCAAAAACTTTATATCAAAAATTTTAAATAAGTTAAAGGAAATGATGGAATAAGGAGGTAAGTATGAGAGAGGAATTTCCTGAAATATATTACTCTCATGAAGGAGAAAATGTAAAAATAGCAGTTATAGGTGTAGGAGGAGGTGGCACAAATGCTTTAAATTATATGATAAGAAAAAATATAGAAGGTGTAATAACAATTGCTGCGAATACAGATATACAACATCTTGAAAATTCGCTTTCTGAGTATAAATTAGCTCTTGGTAAAAATCTTACAAATGGTAGAGGAGCTGGTGCTAATCCAGAAATTGGTAGGAAAGCTGCAGAAGAAAGTATTGATGAAATTAAAGAACTATTAAGAAATGTAGATGTTGTTATAATTTCTGCGGGTATGGGTGGAGGAACAGGAACAGGTGCTTCTCCTATTATTGCAAAAGTTTCAAAAGAATTAGATAAATTGACAATTGGTGTTGTTACAAAACCCTTTACAAGTGAGGGTCCAAGTAAGATGAGGAAGGCAATAAGAGGAATATCTGAACTTTCACAGCATGTAGATTCTTTAATTGTTATATCTAATGATGAGATTATAAAAAGAAAAGAATTAAAATTTGCACAAGCTTTATCACTTGCAGATGAGGTTTTGTATAAAACTGTGAAAGCTATTGTAGATATTATAACTAAGCCAAGTTATATAAATGTTGATTTAGAAGATGTTAGAACAATTTTGAAAAATAGTGGATATGCAATCGTTTCAGAAGGTATAGGAAGAGGTGAAAGAAGGGCAGAGGAAGCTCTTAAGAAGGCTCTTGAAAATCCGCTTATAGATAGTGTAAAGAGTATACAGGGGGCAAAAGGAATATTATTGAACATTCATTCAAGTCCAGAGAGTAGTGAATATTCTATAAAAACTGAGGAAGTAAATTATATATTAAACGGGGTGCTTAATGCCGCTTCAAGAGGAAGAACAGATGTTGAGATTATATTTGGTTTTACGTTTGATGATACGTTGAATGATGAAATTAGAATTATATTAATAGCAGCTGGTATGGAAATAGGAACAAGAGCAAGTTATCAAAATCAAAGAAATGAGATTATTATTCCAAAGTATAAGAATAATCCAATTATTATATCTGATGATTTGGAAGAAGCATAATTTATGATAATAGAAGAGGGAAGTTGTAAATTCCTAAAACCTAATAAAAAAGGTTTATTTTACAATCCAAGAGGTGTTATATCAAGAGAGCTTGGAATAGCTCTTTTAAGAGTTGAAAAAAATTTAAAAAGTAATATTAGCATTCTTGAATGTATGTCTGGTATTGGTTTTAGAACTGTTAGATATTATAAAGAGGCAGGAGTTAGAAATATGTGGGTGAATGAAGCAAACGAGGAAGCAGTTGAATTTCTAAAAGAAAATTTAAGGCTAAATAATATATCCTTGGATGAAATTAAAATTACAACAAAAGAAGCAAAAAGATTACTTTTAGAGAATTCAATAAGCGAAAACAGGTTTGATTTTATAGATTTAGATAGTTTTGGTTCACCTTCTGAGTTTATTTTTGGTGTAATAATGGCTTTAAAAATTGAGGGTGTTGTTTACTTAACTTCTACTGATGGTTTTACATTATGTGGATTAAAGCAAACATCAAGCATTATAAATTATGGTGTTCATACTATAAATTCAAAGTTTTGTCACGAACTTGGTATGCGTACTCTAATTAGTCAGTTTATGAAATGTGCAGGAAACTTAGGTATGCACTTTGAACCAATTATAAGCCTTTATGATGGTTATGCTTGGAGAATTGCTTTAAGGCTCAAAAAGGGAGTTGAAAATGCAAATTTTGATAAGTTTGGATATGTTCTTTATAATCCACAAACAAAAGAATATAAGATATTTGAAAATAATAAAATTGAAGGAAGTGGTTTAATATGCGGTCCTATTTATCTTGGAAATTTACATAATAAAGATTATGTTTCTAAGTTAGTAGAAAATTCAAGTGATTTAAAAAAATTAAAGAAAATTCTTGAAAAGATATCAATTGAAGAGGATATTCCTTTATATTATGACTATCAGGAAATTTGTGATATTGTATCTGTAAGTCCACCGCCGAGAAAGAAAATTATAGAATTCTTAAAAAAACAAGGATATTTAGTAAGTGAAACTCATATTAATCCCTATGGTATTAAAACAAACGCCCCTTATGAAATATTAGTAAATGCGATTAAAAACTTAAAAAATTAACTTATCTCTATAAATAACCCCTTCTCTATCTTTAAATTCAATTATATACACACCTTTGTTTAATTTTAATTCATAACCTTCATTTACAAACATCTGCTTGTAAATTAATCCATTAGCTTTAATAATTTTTAATTCGCCAGATCTCAGGAACTTTATTTTACTTCCAACTCTATATAAATAATTGTTTTTTAACTCAGGGGAGTTTACAGGAGTTATAGTAGTATCGAAAATAAACCTAACTTCGTCTATAACAGGAGTTTTTTCGTTGTTGTTTAAGCTGTTTATTATAATCATATATTGGATAAATTTTACCATTTGATTTGAGTTTGGAATATAAGGAAATGTTGTAATAGGTCCTATCCAGTTTTGGTTATATATATCTTGATAATTTGAACTTGATACGTATCTGTAATAAAATTGAATATTTGGAATAACTTGACTACAAGTTGCAGGATCAAAACCCAAAACTTCTATTTTTTGGAGTTTCCATGCCAAATTTTGTCCATTTATATCTACAATATTCGAAATTAATATACCTCTATTTACATAAAGTAATTCTGTGGAGTACCAATACAATCCTTCAGGTTGTCCTTGATAAGTTCCTGCTCTTACTACTAAATCTGGATCAGCATCTCCATCAACATCTCCAACTCCAAGTCCAAAATAGCTTCTATTAGGAACATTAATTGGTGTAATCTGATTGAATATTATATTTTGATTATCCATAACATTTCCAGTTGTATTTTCAAATATATAAATTGTCTTGTCGTTTGGAACGTAGCTTGCTACGAATATATCTTGGTCTCCATCTGGCTCCAAGTCAGCTACAACTACACCCATAGGATTATTAACATTTAGTGTTATCCACCAGGCATTGGGAAAATTTCCAAGCCCATCGTTTCTATATATTTTTACTCTTCCTGCTCTATCTGTTACTATAACATCTAAATCTCCATCTGAATTTATATCTTTAACCCATAATGCATAAAAATTTGCATTTGGATTGTTTTCAATCGTAATCTTTGTGAATGTTGGGGGATTTCCTCCATTATTTCTAAACCACATGACCTCTCTTTGAGTAGTGACAATAATATCTTTTCTTGTGTCATTATTGATATCTTCAATCCAGACATCCCAAGCAGCTCCAGTTCCACCCGAATAAATTTGATATTTATTATACCTATGATTTTTACCATCTATATTATTGCAACCAAACCCTGAATTAGAATTATTAGGTAATCTTTCAAACCAATAAACACTTCCATCATTAAGGTGAGTTACAGCTATATCCAAATCTCCATCATTATCAAGATCTCCTGTTGCTATTCCCTCTGCTTCACCACTTCCAGGTGTTGAGTTATTACAAGAGCCATTTAGATTCATACAAATTACGCATTTATACCAAGTGTTTGAATTTCCACTATTTATAAGTAATACAACATCCTCATCATAATTACTATGACCTACTGTAAAGAGATCAATATCTCCATCATTGTCAGCATCACCTTCATCTATTTCATCAATACTTTCAATATCATTGACCACTGTTATTCTTGTGTTTTGAGAAAAATTCCCACATCCATTAGGATTAAAATATATCCAGGTATGTTTATTATTTCCACTTTCATCTGTTACAACTAGGTCAGGAAAACCATCTTTATTAACATCATATATATCTGGATCATTATCCCATCCTCCTACTGTTGCATCTAATGGATGTTCTAATATTGTGCGAAATACTCCTTTTAATCTTATTTTTCCTTGGAACAGATAGAAAATGTTTCCATCATGCTTACAAAATTGATTTGAAAAACTTCCAAAGGGTGGGTTAGTTACGAGGGGACAATCATTTGAACAAGCTAAATTAGTAGGATTTGTAATACAACTACCACTTAGATTAGCTTTCAGCGGTCCTCCATACCAGTCTGTTTGAATTACATCCGTTTGTGATATAAAAATAAGAATCATCATACTCAAAATTTTAAGGTATATTTTTAAAAAAGTCAAGTACCTCTTGTTTTGATAAAATTGTTAAATATTATCTTTTCGTAAATTTGTTTTGCTCTTTCTAAAGTTATATTTTTTTCTCTTATTATTGCTTTTGCATCCTTAAATAAGATTATTGATGTTTCATTACATTTTATTGTTAAGCTTATGGGATTTATGTCGGTTTTACAATTTTTAAAGCTTTTGGAAATTTGTTCAAAATTTAGCTCAACTTGATTGCTATTATAAATATGAGCACTATCTCTACCACAAAGGATTTGGACAGTATAACAAAATTTAAAATCGAATGTACCTTGAGAATATTTCATCATATAAATTTTTCCGTTTTTTATGTATGTTCCTTCTTCTGATGCTTTTATAAATTCGATTACTTCTTTTTCAATTTCGTATATATCAAATATTTCAATTTCCTTATATAATTCAAATAGTTCATCTAATATTGAGGTTAAATTGTAGTTTTTTGAAAACTTTCCAAGAATATAATTCTTGCCGTTTAAAAACAATAATATTCCTATTTTGTCTTCTTTAACAATTAGTTCATTGTCTTCAAATTTGCTAAATATGTCAAGATTCAAATTTTCAATCATTTAGGTCTTAATTGTGGAAATGGTATAATATCTCTAATTGAAACTTTGTTTAGTAAAATCATACATATTCTATCAAGCCCAAAACCCAATCCTCCTGTTGGTGGCATTCCATACTCGAGTGCATTTATAAAATCTTCATCTATCTCTTCAGGTAATTCTTTATCTTGATAAATTGTTCTTAGTTTAATCTGTTCTTCAAATCTTATTCTTTGTTCGATTGGATCGTTTAATTCGCTAAATGCATTCACTACTTCAAATCCTGCTAAGTATAATTCAAATCTTTCAACTCTATCTTTATGTTTTCTATGAATTTTTGCAAGTGGAGATATTTCGATAGGGTGATCCATTACAATTGTAGGTTGAATTAAATTCTTCCCAATTATTTCATCAAATAATTTATCTATAATTTTTCCCTTAGTCATATTTTCAACATTTTCAATGTAATTCTTCGCCTTTTCTCTTAAAAGTTCAATATCTGCTTCTATTACATTAAATCCAAGAGCACTTTTTAACTCATCAATATACGAAATCCTTTTAA
>JBDRXT010000003.1:0-29529 GCA_039803045.1 Caldifarciminota bacterium | reverse complement strand
TGTTATATTACTCTTCATGTAGGAATAGGAACATTTAAGCCAATCTTAGAAAAAGATATTAGAAATCATCAGATGGATTTTGAATATTATGAAATACCAAATGAAACTGTTGATGTTATTAAATCTTCAAAAAGGATAATTGCAGTAGGAACAACTACAACAAGAACTTTAGAATTTTGGAACTTTGACCAAAATCCAAGAAGTGGTTGGACAAATTTATTTATATATCCAGGTTATAAATTCAGAGTGATTAATGGTTTGATTACTAACTTTCATTTACCAAAATCTACCCCTTTACTTTTAGTAAGTGCATTTCTAGGAGATTTTGAAAAACTAAAACAAGCTTATGTAATTGCTCAAAAAATGAAATATAGATTCTATTCCTATGGTGATGCTATGCTTATTATTTAGAAAAGCAATTACCTAAACCTTAAAATTTTCAGACTATGAATGAAACCTATCTTATGATCATAACAAGTCTAATATACTTTTTCATTGGAACTTTAGTGATTTTGTTTAGAAGAAATACCATTATTATGCTTATGGGACTTGAGCTTATGTTAAACTCTGCAAACTTCTTCCTTATCACAGTTGGTAATATTACAAAGAACTTAGAAGGACAAATTTTTGCTCTTCTTGTTTTAGCTATTGCTGCAGCAGAAGTTGCTCTTGGTCTTGCAATTGTTGTTAATTTATTTAGATTGAAGCAAACTATAGATATTGACGAATTTTATAGCTTAAGGAGTAAATAAACATGATAGATATTTTGATATTTTTATTACTTTTTGCTCCACTTTTAGGTTTTTTAATTAATGGAATTTTTGGAAAATACGTATTTAGATACTCTGGATGGATTGCAACTTTTATGCTTCTTATTTCTGCATTTTCTAGTATACTTCTACTCTCTTATACCTTAGCAAACAATCTCGTTTATGAAAAAATAATTTATAGTTGGATAGTTGTGGATAAGCTTAAGGTTGATTTTGGAATTCTTATTGACAATTTATCTGCTATTATGGTATTTGTTGTTTCTTTCGTATCGTTCTGGATACACTTTTACTCAATTGAGTATATGAGGAAAGACGAAAGTTATGCAAGATATTTTTCATATTTAAATTTCTTCGTATTTGCAATGTTATTACTTGTTCTTGCTAATAATTATGTTCTAATGTTTGTTGGGTGGGAGGGTGTTGGTCTTGCATCTTATCTATTAATTGGATTTTGGTTTAAGAAGAAATCGGCGACAGATGCTGGTAATAAAGCTTTTATTGTAAATAGAATAGGTGATGCTGGGTTTTTGCTTGGTATATTAACAATTTTTGCATTTTTCCAAAGTGTTAATTATTTAGAGGTTTTTAAAAATGTTTATTTGATTGATAAGAGTATTTTGCTATTAATTTGTATATTGCTCTTTATTGGAGCAACTGGAAAGTCTGCTCAGTTTCCACTCTATACATGGCTTCCAGATGCAATGGAAGGTCCCACACCAGTTTCTGCTCTAATACATGCTGCTACAATGGTAACTGCAGGAGTTTATATGGTTGCAAGGTCTTCTCCGATATATGCTTTATCTCCAGAAGGTAGCTTTATTGTAGCGTTTATTGGAGCTTTTAGTGCAGTTTTAGCAGCAACAATGGCATTAGTAAATAATGATATTAAAAGAATAATAGCTTATTCTACAATTTCACAAATTGGTTATATGTTTGTAGGTGTTGGAGTTGGAGCTTATTGGGTAGGTATATTTCACTTATATACACATGCTTTTTTTAAAGCATTATTATTTCTTGGAGCAGGTTCTGTAATGCATGCTCTAAAGGATAATTTGGATATCAGACTAATGGGGGGACTTTATAAGAAAATGAAAATTACATGGATAACATTTTTAATTGGAAGTTTGGCCCTTTCTGGAATATTTCCTTTTGCAGGATTTTTCTCAAAAGATAAAATTATCGAATATGCTTATTTATCAAATGAGGTGATATTTTATCTCGTTATTTTTGGTGTATTTTTAACATCGTTTTATATATTCAGATTATTCTTTTTAGTATTTCATACAAAACCAAGAGATGAAAAGCTTTATGAACATGCTCATGAGAGTAAATGGATTATGACTGTTCCTATGATTGTTCTTGCCTTCTTTTCAGTAATTAGTGGTTTTGCTTATAGTTCATTTGAAAGTTATTTAAATTATTTGCCTCACTTTTCATTTGGTGAACATCCTCATATTCCAATTCCTGTATTATCAAACTTTCTTGCCATTTTAGGAATTTTGTTAGCATACGTTATGTACGAGAAACAACTTATTCCAAAAGCCTTAGGAGAACTTTTACCAATTAAGATGATTTATAAAGTTCTGTATGCAAGGTGGGGGATTATTTCAGATTGGTATGAAGTTTTTGTCTTAGGATTTTTAAAGTGGTTCTCCGGAGTTGTTTATAAACTATTTGATATTCTTGTAATTGATGGGATTGTTAGATTTTTTGGATATTTGAGTTTAGTTTTTTCAAGTGGACTTAAACTTTTACAAGATGGTAAATATAGCACTTATATCATTTTGATAATTGTTATTTTTACTTTCATTCTATACATCTTGATTTTATCTTAGGAGGTGAAATATGGAGGGAATTTTAAGTGTTCTTATATGGTTTCCTATAATTTTTGCACTACCCTTGTGGTTTTTCAAAAATAGAGCTCTTGTTTGGGGATATTCCTCTATTATACTTTCTTTTGAATTTCTTTTGAGCATTTTGATGTTAAGTAATTTTAAGTTTGGTGATGGATTTCAGTTCGTTGAAAAATACTCCTGGATTTCAAGTTTGAATATAAATTATTATCTTGCAGTAGATGGTCTAAGCTTACTTATAGTTATTTTAATTAGTTTTTTATCTATCTTGGGTTTATTAGCATCTATAAATTTAATAAAGCATAGAGAAAATGAATTTGCATTTTGGTACTTGTTTTTAACGGGTTCCTTAATTGGTGTATTTTCTTCTCTTGACTTATTTCTCTTTTTCATATTTTACGAGTTCTCTTTAATTCCTTCATATTTTCTTATCTTAATTTGGGGAGATGAGGATAGATTTAGATCGAGCTTTAAGTTCTTGTTATATACAGCACTTGCCTCAGTTCTCTTAATAGTTTCAATTATAATGATATATTTACAATTTAGAACGTTAGATTATATTCAATTAATAAATCAGTTGCCATTGCTTAAAAGTCAAATAAGTTTGTTTTTATTTGTATCATTCGCTCTTGCGTTTTGTGTAAAAACTCCAATTTTCCCATTCCATTCATGGCTTCCTGATGCGTATTCTAATGCCCCAACAAGTGTAGCACTAATTATAGCAGGAATTATGGCAAAGATTGGAAGTTATGGATTTTTAAGATTTTTATTACCATTCTTTCCTCAGTATGTTATTGAATATGCATATGTATTTGCTATTTTATCAATTATTTCAATAATATATGGTGGATTTATGGCATACGTTCAAGATAATTTTAAGCGATTAATAGCTTATTCCTCTTTTTCACATATGGGCTTTATAACGCTTGGAATATTTTCATTAAATTTATATGGAATAAATGGTTCAAGTATTCAAATACTAAATCATGGAATTTCAACAGGTGCATTGTTTTTAATAGCTGGTATGATTTATGAAAGATATAAAACTAATAATATTTCTGAGATTGGTGGACTTGCAAAATCAGTACCAATTCTAATAGTTTTCCTTGGCCTTTTTATGTTGTCTTCAGTAGGACTTCCAGGAACGAATGGATTTATTGGAGAATTTCTAATATTGCTTGGAACAAGTTTAAATAACTTTACATGGGCAATATTTGGTGCAATTGGTATTGTTGTTTCAGTAATTTATTTCTTACCTGCATTTCAAAAAATTTCATATTTAGATCTAAGAGTTCCAAAAGTGAAGGATTTGAATATTAGAGAATTTTTCATTCTTTTACCATTGTTAGTGCTTGTAATTTCAATAGGTGTTTATCCAAACTTGGTATTTAATTATCTCCAAAAACCTTCTGAGTACATTTTAGAGACAATAAAGAAAGGGGGTGAAAAATGAACTTTGTTTATTATTTCTTACCAGAGATAGCAATTACTTCTACTTTACTTTTACTTTTGATTTTTGAAATACTGTTTCCAAGAAAATCTCTTCTAGCTCTTTTTATATCACTTTTAGGGATTTCAGTAGCTGGCTTTTTTAGTATTGATCATTTATTAAATATGAATAGGCAATTTTTTGAAGTTTTATCCAATTTAGCTCAAGAACGAGATTATATAAGGTATATTTTGGAAAGTATTAGATTTGGTCCTATTGAGAGAATTTTTGATTTAATATTCATAATTGGAACAGCTATTTTTGTGATGCTTTCTTATAGTTATTACAGAAATAAGGCAAGTGGAGATTATTATTTTCTAATATTTAGTGCCCTTTTGGGATCAATGTTAATTCAGAAAAGTGAAAATTGGGCAACATTTATCTTATCACTTGAAATTCTATCATTTTCTTTATATGCTCTTGTAGGATTTAGAAGAGATTTGTTTTCTTATGAGGCAGCTACTAAATACTTCTTTATAGGTGCTTTTTCAACATCATTTTTAATTTTGGGATTAGGATTTTTATATTTAACATCTTATTCATTATCTTTTGAAAGTTTGTTCCAATATTTTGCTTTTAAGAGTTTGTTTGGACTTATTGAAAAGAAAGAATTCTTAGCAATTCTTGGTATTGGTTTTATAATAGTTGGTTTTGGTTTTAAAATATCTGCTGTTCCATTTCACTTCTGGACACCCGATGTATTTGAAGGTTCTCCTTCTCCTACAGCAGGTTACATAGCAACAGTTTCAAAAGTTGCTGTATTTGCTATTATGTTAAAAGTTCTTCAAGGTGTTCTTAGTTCTTATCCAAAACTTTGGGGAGATTTAATATTATGGATTAGTGCTTTTACTATGATTGTAGGTAATTTAGCTGCTCTTAGAGAAAGAAGTATAAAGAAGATTTTAGCATTTTCTACAATAGCTAATGCAGGTTATGCTTTAACTGCTATTTATGCTGGTGGTATTGAAGGTTTTAAATCAATAAT
The DNA here is from genome assembly GCA_039803045.1 of Caldifarciminota bacterium. GTDB lineage: Bacteria > Hydrothermota > Hydrothermia > LBFQ01 > DSFT01 > DSFT01. The sequence goes on along the minus strand of JBDRXT010000003.1, from coordinate 24,432 downwards.
CGTATTCCTTTTCTTATATACAATTATGACATTTGGTGCATTTTCAGTTATTCAGATGGTTTCTGAGAATAATACAAATATTGAGAATTTAAGAGGTTTATATAAGAGAAGTCCGTTTTTAGCTGTTAGCCTTGCTATATTTATGTTGTCCTTGGCAGGTGTTCCACCTCTTGCTGGATTTTTTGCTAAGTTCTACGTAGCTTATTCAGTTTTAATTACTAATAATATTGTTCTTGCAATTTGGCTTTTCTTTAATGGGATTATTTCATATTATTATTATTTGAGAGTTGTTTATTATGCTTTTTCAGATGGTCAGAAAGAAGATATTGAGCTTAATTCTCTACCACTTTTTATTTCTTCAGTTTGCGCAATTTTAGTTATATTCTTTGGTATTTATCCGACGAGCGTTTTAAGTTTTATTGAAAGTATATTTAATAAGTTCATTGGAGGATAAAGCTTATTTTTCAGGGTATAATGACTTTTGATATTTCTCTCTCTACTTTGATAATATAAATCCCACTCTTTAAGTAGTAATTTTTGTCTTTCTTTAATTCGTATACCTTTCTTCCATCAATGCTGTAGATTTTGCCATTTTTTCTATCTTTCCAAACTAGCAAGTTTTTTGAAATCTTATAGTTAAATTTACTTTTTGATTCAAATTTTGAAGTTTGTTTATATTTAATTCTACATTCGGAATGATAATATGGATTTTGTAGCGTTTGTAAGTAGCTTTTTAGTGCGTGAAATACGTTTAAGTTTGTTGTTTCTACACTTATTATATTACCATTTAAAAGGCTTGATACATATAAGGTATATACACTACCTGCTATAAAATAAACTTGCCCCGTATCTATTGATATATCAGAAATTTCCATAGGAACGTTCGGTGTAAATTGATATGTAAAGCCTGATACTTGAACAACTGGATCTTCACCTTTTATGTACTGTGCAAATCCAAGAATATTATATATATCAATTCCCTTTATCTGTATTTTGTAAATTCTTGAGTTATAAGCATTTATATAGTCAAATCCATATGGCATAGCCTGAAATATGTCATCTGAAGTTACTTTTCCCTTATAGAGTGGATATACCAAGACATCTGTTTCAATTACAGCTAAATCTGAATTTGTCATATGACGCATAGCATCAGCTATTAAATTTCCTGTTGGAATATCAAGACAATGTATTGAATCAGGATTTGAAAGGATCGTTGAATCTAAAGTAATAATGCTATCCTCATAAACGTTTCCAAATTTAGAGTATAGCGAAGCTTTTATGTTATTTAGTGTATCTAACATATATTGGCTTATATTTTGATAACTTATAACATCAATAAGCTCGTAATTTATTGGTTTGTTGTTTGTCAAGTCCCATAGTATTTTACCGAGAACTTTAAAATGCTCGTATGCTTGAACAACATAAGTTGTTTCATTATTTGCATTTAAGAATTTCCATATTGTATCAATTCTTGTATGTGAATGTCCTCCAATTACTAAGTTGTATCTTGTTTGTTTTGCTAACACACTATCAATATAATCTCCAAGATGAGATAGAACTATTTTTAAATTGCAGTTTAAATTATCAAATGTATCTTGATAAGCTTGAGCAACTGGAATAGGGTCTTTAAACTTTATTGGATATTGATATGGATTTATCACATTAAATTCAGTTGTTGTAAGTCCAAGAACACATATTTTTTTTGAATTTATATTAAAGATTTCATACGGTTTTATTCTAGTTTTTAGCATGTGGCTTGTAGTATCTATATTAGCAGAAAGTAAGAAAATATTTTCATCTAAAAGAGCATTATATAAACTATCTGGTCCTGCATCAAATTCATGGTTTCCAAGAGCAATAGCATTAATATTTAGTGTTTTTAAAACTTTTATATCAAATCTTCCTACACTTGCGTTAAATGGGAAATCACCACTTAAGAAATCTCCTGCATGAAAGAATAGATTTTTTGGATATAGACTTCTTAAGCTATCAGCTATATAAGCTAATCTTATAACAGAAGGATATTGCCTTTGATTGTTTTGCCAAGGACCAAATGGAAATATTCTTGAATGACTATCGTTTATATGTAAAATTAATAATGTATCTATCATTTTATCCCCCTTGCTTCAAGTTGTTGTATTCTCATTTGTGCTATATTCTGTATTTGAGGATTTTGCGATTCAAGAGCTTTTTTATAAAAGTTATATGCATCTTTTAGTTTATTCATTCCAAGTAGTGCTTCAGCTCTTAGGAAAGCAACTTCTGGTGTTTCTCTTGATATTTTTGAAGCATTCAGGTAGGCATTTTGATAATCGTTTAGTTTTAAATAACTTTGTGCTTTTAAAATAAGTGCTTGATCACTATTATCGCTCTCTAAACTACTTATTACATCTTTGTACATTCCCCTCTTATACAAGTCATAAACTTTTTGATATTCTTTTTCTTTAACTAAAGCTTTACTTTTTAAATTTAAGGAGAATAGCTCAGGTCTTTCGCTTAATAATTGTCTTGAGAATGATAAAGCTCTTTCGTAAAATTGACTATTTTCATAATTTGCTAATAGTTCATCCCAGTATTCAATAGCTTCTCCAGGATAATTTAATAAATAAGCACTCGCTCCTCCAATGTATAATATTACGTCTCTATCTGATTTATAACCCTTGCTTATATATTGCTTTGAATACTTTAATGCTCTATTGTAATCTTTTTTCTTAAAGCTTAGATCTATAATTGATGCTAAAGCTATAGAATCGTTTGGATTGCTAGATAAGTATTTTTCTAAATTGCTTATTGCACTAATTGTGTCACCTAATTTTAAAGCTGATATTGCAGAAATTCTGTTATATAATGGATGAGTTTGTGGTAAGTAATTCACGTATTGAGGATTTTCGTTAATAATAGCAAGTAATTTTTGTTCTGCTTCTTTTGAAAATTTTTGTGAATTTAAAAGTCTTGAAAAATAGTTTGCAGCATTAGCTAAATCTGATATTCCAAGGTATGAGTTAGCTAAAAAGTAATAAGCAAGTTCAAGGTTTTCCTTATCAAGGTTATTTAAATTAACCGTTTTTAGTACATTTATTGCACTTTGAAAATCTTTTTCATCTATGTAAATAGCTGCTAAGGGTATTGCTACTTTTTGAGCTAAAGTATCATCTGGATATAGTTTTATAAATTTTTCAAGCAGTGGTTTTGATGTGAAATAATCTCTATTTTGATATGCCCTTATTCCAGGATTATATAATATAAATATTGCTGCAGTTTTACTTTTGCGCAATAAGTTTTCGCTTGTTATTAATCTGCTTCTATATTGTTCTGCTATTTGAGCAATTCTTGCTTCAGCTTGTTTTGAAATTTCAGTATTTGGAGCATTCTCTATAACTTTCGTTAATGCTTCAATAGCTTCATCTACCCTGTTTTCATTCATATAGATATCGTATAATAATAATGAAGCTTGTCCTATTATTTCTTCATCCTTTGCCCTTTCAATTACTTTATTTAAATATTCAATAGCTTTTTCTTGCTCATTAGCTTGTAAATAAGCTTTTGCTAACACTAACAAACTTTTCTGACCCCATAACGTATTTGGATAATTGTTAAATACTTCATTAAATTTCTTTTCTGCATTTGTTCTATCGCCACTTTCCCAATAAATTGCTGATTCTAAGAAGTATAGTTCTGCTAAACCTTCTTTATTTGTAATGTAGATACTTTTGCTAAGTTCTATATTTTGGAGTGCTCTATCAAATTTCTTGGAGAAAAACCAGACAAAAGCTAATCCAAGCTTAATTTCAAGTTGCTGTTCAGCTGTTTTTGATAAAACAGATGCCCTTTCTAAGTAATCACTTGCTTCAAGAAATCTACCAATTCCTATATAACTCCAGGCTATTCCTGTATATACTCTAAATTTTTGATCATCCGTATAAGCTCTTTGAAGTTCTTTCTCATATAAACTTGCAGATTCTACAAATTTTGCTTGATAATATAATCTATCTATTTGAGAGTACGGATTGTTTGGATTTAGGTATTTCTCTTTAAAAGGTCTCAATGGCTCTTTATTTGTTATGATTTGACTAATTAAGATTATTGAAATCATAGCCTTAAAATTTTAAAGCTTTAAAATTATCAAGCATGAAAAGAAGAAAGTTTATAAAAGTTGTTTCAAGTTTGGTTTTACTTTTATTATTTAAGCCAAGTTTTGCTAAAATAGAAACTAAACAAAAAGGAGGTAAAACCATGACAGAGTACAAACCAATAAATTTCAAAGAGATAAGACCGCAACTTTGGCAAATGGATGGTATATCTCAAAAAACAATGGATGAACATATAAAATTATATGAGGGTTATGTTGCTAAGTATAATGAATGTTTGAAGCTACTTGAAAATTTACCAGATGAGGAATATAACAAAGCTAATCCTACATATTCACTTATTAGAAGTATAAAAGTAGATATTACAAGAGCGATTGGCGGTATTAAAAATCATGAGTTATACTTTTCACATCTTGGAGGCAAAGGTGGAAAGCCAGAAGGAAAACTTTTAGATCAGATTGTGAAAGATTTTGGAAGTTATGATAGATTCTTAAAAGAATTGAGAGCAACTGCCTTATCAGCTAGGGGTTGGGCTTGGGTTGCTTATGATTATAATTTTAAGAGGTTATTTATAGCTATTGGTGATGAACAAAATACATTTCCTATCTGGAATGCAACACCAATTTTAGGAATAGATGTTTTTGAACACGCGTATTTTATAGACTATGGAACAGCTAGAGCCAAATATTTAGATGCTTTCTTTAATAACTTGGATTGGAAAGTTGTAGAGGAAAATTATGAAAAACTCTCAAGATCATAAATATGAGGAAAAACTACTATTAGAAGATGTTATAAAGATTGAGGAACAAGCATCTAAGATTATAGAGGAAGCAAAAGAACAAGCTAAAGATATTATAGCAAAGGCTCATATTCAAGCTCAAAATATTATAAATGATGCACACAAGTCTGGAGAATTACAAGCTCAACTACTTATAGAAAAGTCAATTTTGGAAATTCAAAAGGAGGGGGAAATTTTATTCAATAGAGGAATGGAAGAAGTTGAATCATTTAAAAGGAGGGCAGAAAGTTCAATTAATAAAATAAGGGAAATTGCTATAAAGTTAATAATTGGTTATGAAGTGTGATTAGAGGAATTTATATAATAGGACTTCCAGGTTCTCATAAGTATAAGATTGCAAAATATTTAGAAGATTGGTTAAATTGGGAAATTTTGAATTTACAAGAAGAAGTAGAAAAATCTTTACATAAAACATTTATCCAAATAATTGAAGAAAAACAATTAAAAACTTTTGAACAAGAGCAAGAGAAATATATTTTGTCCCATATTTCTTCAGGGGAAATTTTTATATCTTCTGATATTATCCCAAAACCTGAAACAATTTTAAAATTGAGGGAAAACGGAATTCTATGTGTATATTTAAATTATTCTTTTGAAACACTTGAAAAGGAGATAGAGAGAAACCAAAAACTATCACCTTTTTTAAAAATTCATCCATACAATCAATATCAAGAAGAAATTGAGAAAATTTCTGAATTTTTAATAAAAGTTCCTGCAGAAGGTTTTAAGGATAGAGAACTAGCAATAATGATAGTAAGAGCCTTAAAGAAAGAATATGATTTGATTTTTAGTAATAGTGATAAAGTTTATGAGGGGATAAATTCAATTCATTATTTAGATGAACTTATTGATTACGAAGGCTTTGAAAATGCTCTTTTCATAACTTATAAGAAACTATTTTTGATAAATTTCAAGTGGGTTTTTGAAGTCATTAAGAAATCTTACTTTGAACCTTATGTATTTTTCTTACCAGAAAAAGAAGAAATAAAGGAACTCGATTGGGTAAAGAGAATATGGTCAGAAATTATTGATTTAAAGATTGAGAAGAATACAGTTATAGTTGCAATGGGTGGAGGAAGTTCTCTGGATTTAGTAAGTTTTTCTACATCTACATTTAGAAGAGGATTTCCATTTATATCTATTCCAACAACTTTTATATCTCAAATTGATGCATCAATAGGTGGCAGAAACTCATTGCACTATTTGTCACATAAAAACATTCTTGGAACTACGTATTATCCAAGATTTATCTTAATTGATCCAGTATTTATACTTGGACTAGACGATGAAAAGTTTTTCTATTCACTAATTGATGCCATAAAATATGGACTACTTTTTGACGAAACAATCCTTAATTATCTTGAAGAAGAAAATACTAAGATAAAACAGAGATATTTGCCTACTATTGAAAACTTAGTAAGAAGGTGTGCTTTGATTAAGTTAAATGTTTGCAATCGTGATCCATATGGGTGGTCAGAAAGAAGAATTTTAGAATTTGGAAATACAATTGCAAACATAATTCAAGAAACTCTGCATTTTAATTATCAAAAGGCTCTTACTGTAAGCATATATTTAATTTTGAAGTACTTATATGAAAATTCTATTTTGAAAGAAAAGCAAATTTTCGAAAGAATTAAAAACCTGCTTGAGATATATTGCCTAAATTATGAATTAGGAAAAGATGAAATTGAAAAAATTTTAAAAAGAAGAGATTTAACTAAATTTCAAATTATTGGAATTGAAACTTATAGATCACCTATTCCCATAAGCGTGACAAAAGAGGAATTTTTCAAATAAGCTACGTGTCTAATTTATCTAAATAAAACCACCAGCACTCTTTTGGAATTTTTATTTTCTCTGAAATTTCGGAAATTTTGTAATTTTTGAAATAATTCTTGTTGTTTTTCAAAAAGTTAAGTAAAGGTTTTGTTATTTCAAGCATATCCATATCTTTTGCTCTTCTTATTATCTTATCAACTCTAAGAATGTGCTCAAAAAGTTCATAATCATCTACAAATTTATGATTTTCATATATTAAATTTTTCCAGAACAAAATTTCTTCATCTAATTCTCTTTTTAGATTCTCAATTTCCAAATTTACATTTTTGTTTCTTAAAACGTAACTAATTAATTCCGCTATAAAGACGATATTATAAAATATCATAGCAACAAAGCCTAGAGAGGGATTTTTTGTAATTAGGAAAACTCCAAAAACAATAAAAAAATGAACAAATACTATTGATAAACTAGGAAGTATAACCCTATTTTTAATGCGCATTTCATAAATAGAATAAATTCCTAATATCGAACCCACTATAACAAGTAAAACCCCTAATTTTAAGTTTATCACTTATATTTTAAATCTCCAACCAATATAGAGTTCTCTTACTTTCGGATTTTCTATAAGTTCCTTAGATGTTCCTTCTATAAGTATTTCTCCTTCATATATAATATAAGCCCTGTCAGTGATTTCAAGAGTTTCCCTTACGTTGTGATCAGTTATTAAAATTCCTATTCCCATATTCCTTAATTGAATTATAATATCTTGAATTTCTTCCCTTGTTTTAGGATCAATTCCAGTGAATGGTTCATCCAACAATAAGAATTTTGGATCAAGTGCTAGTGCTCTTGCTATTTCTACTCTTCTTCTTTCACCACCAGATAGTTGATATCCTTTACTATCTTTTAATTTTAATACATTTAGCATTTCAAGAAGTTTTTTTGTTTTTTCAATTCTATCTTTCTTTTTCATTTTTCTCATCTCAAGAACACTATAAACATTATTCCAAACACTTAGATTCCTAAAGATTGATGCTTCTTGAGGTAAGTAGCCAATTCCAAGTTTTGCTCTTTTATACATTGGAAGTTTTGTTATTTCTTTATCGTTAAAGAATACTTTTCCTTTATTCGGTCTAATAGCACCCATTATCATATAAAATGTTGTAGTTTTACCTGCTCCATTTGGTCCGAGTAATGCCACAACTTCACCAATTCTAACACAAATATTTATACCTTTTACTACTGTTCTTCTTCCATATTTTTTAACAAGTCCTTCTGCTCTTAAGACATACAAAGTATCAAAATTTTAATGCTAAAAACTTTCACTGCCTGCTTTATAATTTTGGAACTTTATTTTATAATGAGTTTAAAATCAGATAAGTGGATTGAAAGAATGAGTATAGAATATAAGATGATAGAACCTTTTGAAAAGAATCTCATTAGAAAGGGAGTTGTATCTTATGGACTTTCATCTTATGGTTATGACATAAGAATTGCTGATGAATATTTAATATTTACTAATGTTTATTCAACAATTGTTGATCCTAAAAACTTTGATAATAAGTCGTTTATTTATCATAAAGGTGATTTTTGTATAATTCCTCCCAATTCATTCGCTTTAGGTAGAAGTGTTGAATATTTTAGAATACCTAAAAAGGTTATGGGAATATGTATGGGAAAAAGTACTTATGCAAGATGTGGAATTATTGTTAATGTAACTCCTCTTGAGCCAGGTTGGGAGGGCTATTTAACTATAGAGATTTCAAATACAACTCCACTACCTGCGAAAATTTATTCAAATGAAGGGATAGCTCAAATTATTTTTATTGAAGCAGATGAAGAGACAAGTATTTCTTATGCGGAAAGAAAAGGTAAATATCAATTTCAAAAAGGTGTGACACTGCCAAAAGTGGAGGTATAGGATGAATAAAGAGAGAGATAAAGAAAAAATTTTAGAAGCGACAATAAAACAACTTGAGAAAAATTATGGTAAAGGTATTGTGATGAGATTAAGCGATAAGGCAAAAATTCAAGTTCCAGTTATTCCAACTGGTTCTATAAGTTTGGATTATGCACTTGGAATTGGAGGATATCCCAGAGGAAGAATTATTGAAATATATGGACAAGAAGCATCTGGAAAAACAACTTTAGCTCTTATGGCAATGGCTGAGACTCAAAAATTGGGAGGTTCTGTATTATTTATAGATGTGGAACATGCATTTGATCCGAATTATGCTAAAATTATTGGAGTTAATGTTGAAGATAATAAATTATTAATTTCTCAGCCTGAATATGGGGAACAAGCATTAGCAATAATGGAGGATGCAATAAGGGGAGGAGCAGTCGATTTAATAGTTGTTGATTCAGTTGCCGCATTAGTTACAAAAGCTGAATTAGAGGGAGAAATGGAGGATATGGGTATTGGTGGACAAGCAAGACTTATGAGTAAGGCATTAAGAAAATTAACTGGGATAATAAGCAAAACTGGAACAGTTGCTATTTTTATAAATCAAGTAAGGGAAAAAATTAGCCAAGTTCCATATGGAGGACCTCCTGAGACAACACCAGGTGGAAGAGCTCTAAAATTCTTTTCATCTATTAGAATTGAAGTAAAAAAAGGTGAAAGTATAAAAAGTCCAAGTAATGAAGTTATAGGTCATATTATAAAGGCGAAAGTTGTTAAAAATAAACTTGCTCCACCTTATAAAACAGCTGAATTTGAATTAATTTATAGTAAAGGTATAAATAGAATTGGTGAAATTTTTGAATTAGCTACACAAATAGGAATTATAAAAAGATCTGGTTCTTGGTATTCTTACAATGATGAACAGTTGGCACAGGGAAGAGATAAAGCTATTGAGTATTTAAGAGATAATCCGGAAATATTAAATAAGATTGAGATGGAAGTAAGAGGAAAGTTAGGAGAGTTTAAGATTCAAGGAGGGGAAGATGGAGGCGAGGAAATGGCAGAATAACATAGTATGGTCTAAAAAAGTGAGAACATCAAGGAGAACATATTTCTTCGATATAAAAACTGACTCTAAAGGCAATAGCTTTATATCAATTTCTGAATCAAGGAAAACTCCTTCCGGTCTAAAAAGACAAATGATAGTTATATATCCAGAAAATATAGAAGAATTTTATGAAGCATTTTTGGAGGTAAAAAGTAATCTCAAATAATTTGAAACTTTCAATTGTTATACCCGTTTATAATGAGAAAGATTACATAGAAAAAGTTATTACAACAGTGAAGGATGTAGATTTAGGATATGATATTGATAGAGAAATTATTGTAGTTGATGATGGAAGTACAGATGGAACAAGAGAGATTCTGAAGAAATTAGAAAGCTTGGATGAATTTAAAGGTATTTTAAAAATTATATTTCATGAAAAAAATTTGGGAAAGGGGGGTGCTTTAAATACTGGTTTTAACCACATAACAGGCGATATTGTAGTAATTCAAGATGCTGATTTAGAATATGATCCAAGAGATTGGAAGGAAATGTTAAGATTAATAATTGAAAAAGGGGCGGATGTTGTATATGGTTCAAGGTTTTATGGAGCAAGTCATAGAGTTTTGTATTTTTATCACTTTTTAGGAAACAAGGTAATAACTTATTTTATAAATCTTCTCTATAATATGACATTTTCAGACATAGAAGTTTGCTATAAGATGTTAAGAAGGGAAATTTTAGAAAGGATTAAACCTTTCAAAAGTAATGATTTTGGATTTGAAGTTGAAATTACTGCTAAAATTTCAAAGCTTGCAAATAGAGAATCTATAAAAGTTTACGAGACTCAAATAAATTATTATGGTAGGACGTATAAGGAAGGTAAGAAAATAACTTGGAGAGACGGTATGAAAGCTCTGTGGTACATAATAAAATTTAGATTTTTTGATTGAAATGAGAAATTGGATATTTGAAATTCTAAAAGTAAGCATAAGTGTTTTTCTAATTTATCTTATATTTAAAAATATGGATTTGAAAACTTTTTTTAATCACATCAAATCCATAAACTTTTTACTATACTTTTTAGCTATATTTGTAGGACTTATTGGTTATTTTCTTTCTACGATAAGGTGGTATATATTTACCAGAGCTTATAAATTGAACTTAAGTATTTTTGAAGCAAATAAATACGTTTTTGTAAGTTTATTTCTTGGATTGATTTTACCGTCAGGTGCAGGTGTAGATTTAGTAAGATTTATTTATGCTCAAAAAAACAATATGGAAAAAAGAGCAGAAGTTTTATCCTCAATTTTTGTGGACAGATTAATAGGAGTAATTGCTCTTGCTTGTCTTGCTTTATTTGGAGCATATGTCGGTATTGAGAGAATTAAAAAAATCGCTAATGAATTAATTTGGTTAATTTTTCTTTTAATTGGCTTTTTTATATTTATGCTAACACCTTTATTTGAGAAGATAGTTATTTCAATTTTGGGAAGTATTGAAAATTTTAGAATTGGTGAAAGAGTTCAAAAATTAATAAATTCTTTTTCGCTATATAAGGAGAAAAAATTACTTGTTTTTCTGTCTTTCCTTATATCTATATTAATGCAGTTTTTCTTTGGCCTTTCTGCTTTTATTATTTCAAAGTCTCTTGGTTTTAGTTTAAGTCCAATAGAAGTAATTTTAGTAACTTCTGCAATTAATTTTATAACAATGTTACCTGTAAGTTTTAGTGGAATTGGTATAAGAGAGGGTGGTTTTATATTCTTTTTGTCTCATAAAGTTGGAGTTGAAGGAGCAGTTTCAATATCAATTTTATATTATTTCAGTGGTATATTTGCATTTTCACCACTTGGTATATTTGTACTATTTTCCGAACCTGTTAAATTTTCTTTAAGAAAGCAACTTTAAAATTTTAAAACTTTTAAAATTGTTATGTCTAAGCAACTATTAATGAGTGGTGAATTTTTAAATATCTTGAAAAAAGCTGTTGATGAAAGTTTTACAGGAAGATTAGAGTTTTTGGAACCAGGTGGTTCTGGTATTGTAAGAATTTCAATGATAAATGGAAGTATATATCAGATTGATAGTTCTTGGGGATTTGGAAGAGTTGAAATAAACAAGATATTAAGTTGGGGAAAAGGTATTTGTAGATTAAAGAAATTGTCTGAAAAAGAAATTGAGGAATTGAAGGAAAAGAATATTGTTATGACACCTGCTGAAATTTATTTGCTAAAATGATAAATGTATGTGGTATTTGTTATGAGGGAAAAGAAAATTTTCTCAAGGGAACTAGAATTGCACCAGGTTATATTAGATGGGCAATTGAATCTATTGAAGATTTTTCTATATATCAGAATGAAAATTATAAGCCATATAATGATTTGGGAGATATTCATGTTCCTTGGGAACTTGATATACCTGATGTGATTTATTTCATTGAGTCAAAAGTTGAAAATCTTTTAAGAAGTTATAATTTACCTTTTGTTTTTATTGGAGGGGATCATTTTATAACTTATCCTATTGTGAAAGTTCTAAGAAAATTTCAAGACTTTGCTATTATTCATATAGATGCACATTTGGACAGAAGGGATTTTTTTGAAGGAAGTAAGTATAACCATGCAACATTTGTTAGAAGGCTTGAGGAAGAGGGATTTTGTGTATTTACTTTAGGATATAGAAGTTATGCAAAAGACTTGGAGTATATAAATGAAAATTGTTTTGCTTTTGAAGTTTTAAACCCATTAATTAGTATTATAAAAAAATATGATAAGTTTTATCTTACTTTTGATTTTGATGTTATTGATCCTTCTATTTTTCCTTCTGTGAGCAATCCGGAGCCAAATGGTATTAATATTCTTCAGGCAATAGAGATAATAAAATTATTAAAAGGAAAACTGATTAGTGTAGATATTGTAGAATTTTCGCCAATTATAGGGGATCATTATAAGAGTGGTGTTATTGCAAGTATTATTTTAAGAGAATTTATTATTGCACTCAAGGGCTCTAAGTTTTAGATAATTCAGATAGCTTTCAAATTCAATTCTTATTTCTCTATCAAGTGTATTTTCAAAACTGCTAAGATAATTCAAGGCAACTTCCATAGATTTTTTAATTGCTTTGCTTTGTTTTAAAATCTCTTTGATATAATTTTCATCAGTTAATCTTTCCAATATGTCATTTTGAAATGAATGTGCGTAAATGACCGGTAATGTTATTTTCCCCTTTTTTAGATCAATAGTTAAATCTTCACAATCATCAATTATTTGATAAGCGATTCCAAGGAACTTGCCAGCTAATTTTAATTTATCTGTTTTCCCACTTATTAATATTTCTGAGCATGATAAAGCATATTCAAACAATGAGCCAGTTTTGTTATAAATAATATCCAAATAAACATTTTCATTTAGCTTTTCTTTAATTGGTAAAAATTCTTCTAAGAATTCACCTTTTATCATTTTCTTAGAAGTGCTTATAAATTCATCTAAAATTAGGAAGTTTCCAACACTTCTTACAAACTCAAGAGATTTTATAAACAAATAATCTCCACTCAATACCGCGATTGCGTTGCCATAGAATTTATTAAGTGTTATGTTTTCTCTTCTAAATTCATCATCATCAATAATATCATCATGAACAAGCGATGATGCATGAAGCAATTCAATTGAAATAGCAATGTTTAGTGTTAATTCATTTAATAAACTGTGAACTTTCAGAGGAATTATATATGCCAATGCTCTTAATCTTTTACCTTTTGTAATAAATTCTGGAACTAAAACTTTCTCTTTAAATACAGATCTTATTTTTTTTTCCAGTAAATTTAAATATTTTTTGTATTTTTGCTTAATTTCTCTAATTAGGAGTTTACTCTTCAAGTTCTGTGAGTTCTTTTAGTTTTGAAAGTTCCTTACTTAATAAGTCTCCAAGATTTAATCTGGCGGGTTCTTGTAAATCTTTAATTCTTTTCTTTGCTTCTTCTTCTTTTTGTTTTTCTAATATTCTATAATATTGTCTTTCAGAAAGAAGAATTCGTTTTTTATCTGGTTCAACTCTTACAACTGCAAGATTTAACTCTTCTCCAATCTTATAAACTTCTTTTAGATTTCCTTTCTTTTGAAGATTACTTAATGGAATGAACCCTTCAATTCCATCATATACATCTACTACAATTCCTTTGTCTAATATTTTAATAATAGGTGCTTTTAATATTGTATCTGGCTTTAATGTTTCTGAAATTTGAGTCCATGGATTTGGAGTTAAGTCCTTTAAGCTCAATTCAATTAATCTTTGCTTTTTATCAATTTCTTTTACTAATGCTTTTATTTTCTGTCCTTTTTTCAAAAATTGAGATGGATCTTTTATTTTTCTTGTCCAAGACATATTTGATACATGAATATATCCGTAAATTTCTTCCTCTAATTCAACAAATACTCCATTTAAGTCAAAGTCAATTACTTTTCCTTTAACAATGCTATTAATAGAATATTTCTCTTCTATTTTAGCCCAGGGATCTGGTTGGGTTTGTTTTAAACCGAGCGATATTCTTTCCCTTTCAACATCTACGTTAAGCACTATTAGTTCTACTTCTTGTCCTACTTTTACCATTTCGGATGGATGACGAGGAGGTTTTCCCCATCTCATTTCGTAAATGTGAACAAGTCCCTCAATTGAAGGTTCAAGCTCTACAAAAAATCCAAAATCAACAATCTTTTTGACTTTACCCTTCACTCTACTTCCAATTGGGTATTTTTGTGCTACAGCGTGCCAAGGATGAGGTTGAAGTCTTTTAATAGATAAAGTGATTTTTTTATTTTCTCTGTCAACATCTATAACTTGAACTTTTACTTTATCCCCAATTTTATATAGTTCATCAATTTTAGAAATCTTATGCCAGGAAATTTCAGATATATGTACTAATCCGTCAATACCACCTATATTTACAAATAAGCCAAATTCAGTTATATTACTTACTACACCTTCAAGGATGTCTCCCACTTTTATTTCATTTATTTTCCTCTTTGCAATTTCTTCCTCTTCTTCTAAAACTTCAATTCTTGAGACAATTACATTTTTTCTTTGTGGATTTACTTTTATTATTTTAACAGGTAAAATTTTTCCTACAAAAGTATTTAAATTCTTTATTTTCTTTCTATCTATTTGGCTTGAAGGTAAAAATGCTTCTGTACCAAATAAATCTACCATTAAACCGCCCTTTACTGCTCTTAAAACTCTTACATATACTGTTTCATTATTTTCATATGCATTTTTTATTTTATCCCAACTAAGGACAAAGTCTGCTTTATGCTTTGATACTTTAATTCCTTCTTTACTATCAACTTTTTCTATATAAACACTAATCTCATCACCAATATTTATTTCTCTATCTTTTACCTCTTCCACTTTTAGGACACCTTCTGCCTTACCACCAATGTCTATATAAACTTCCCTTGGAGTTATTTTTATCACTTTTCCTCTTACAACTTCTCCCTCTTTCAAAACCTTATCACTCATTTGTTTATTTATTAACTCTAAGAATTCATTATCATTTATCTCAAACATATACTCACCTCCCCTTATAAAGTTTGAAATTTTAAAGCTTATTTTTCTTTCTCATTATAAGGTAATTTTCAAGTGCAAGACCATCAAGTTGGGAATTTCTAAGAGTATAAATTGCATCTAAAGGTTTCATTACAATTGGTTCTCCATGTAAATTAAAAGATGTATTTAAAATTCCACCTATTCCAGTTTTTTCTTTAAATCTTTTTATTAACTTATAATATCTTGGATTGTGTTCTTTTATTAAGACTTGGGGCCTTGCTGATAAATCATATTGATGTAATGAAGCTCTTAAATCTTTATGTGCTTGTTCTTTTGTAAAAAATGCCATTATCATATAATATGCTTGGTGATTTTTGGGATTTATTAAATACTTTTCCTGATCTTCGTATAATATAGTAGGAGCAAATGGCATCCAAAAATCTCTCTGTTTGATGGCTTTATTTATCTTAGTAATTACTTCTAAATTTTTAGGATTTGCTAAAATACTTCTATTACCAAGGGCTCTTGCTCCAAATTCCATCCTTCCACTAAATCTTGCTATAACGTAATTTTGAGAAATTAACTCTCCTACCATTTCATCAATATCTTCATTAATGTAATTAATTTCAAATTCATTTTCGTCTATTTCAGAAAGTGCATCTTCAATTTCTTCTTTAGTATAAGAACTACCCCAATATATGTCTTCTAAAAACTGAACATTTTTCGGATTAAATCCGTCATCAATTGCTGCTCTAATGGCACAACCAACTGCTAACGATTCATCTGAACAACTTGGCATTACAAATAAATTTTCAACTTCATCTAACATTAGTATTTTATTATTTAACTTTACGTTCATAAATATCCCACCACCAAGCACAACATTTCTTATATTTGTCTTTCTAATAGAATTTCTTACTAATTCGACTACAACATCTTCAACTAGTTTTTGTGCTCCAAAAGCAATATAATCAAATCGCTTATTTCTCAAATTTTTTTGAAATAATTTTAAGTATAAGCTCTTGTATGCTCCTGTCTTGTTTATTATATTTAAGTCTTTTACCTCAAAGAATGTTTTAATTATTTCGTAAGTTTCTTTAGCATATTTATCATTTTCATCTACATATGCAGAAAGTCCCATGACTTTATACTCATGAGAAAGTGGCTTCATACCTAAAAACTGGGTAATTCTCATATAAAATTCTCCAAGTGAGTCGTAATTTGAGATTTCAGAAATTCTTTCAATTTTTTCTCCCTCGCCAATGCCAATAGTTCCAGATAAAAGATCACCTGATCCATCTAAAGTAATTATTAAGTTTTTTTCCCTTGTTCTGGATAATATGTGGCTTGTAAAAGCATGAATATAATGATGCTCGTATATATTTAGTTTTGCATTTATCCCAATGCTTTCCAATTCCTTTCTTAAGTAATCCTCTCTACTTGAAATTTTACTATAAAAGTTTAAAAACATTTTCCTCAAGCTTCGATTTCTTATTGCTGATTTTGGTATAATGTGAATTGATTGTCTTAAGAGTTTTTTTAGGGGATGTTTTTCAAGTTCATCTATATTCCGGATAGGAGGGAATATTGAGCTTATACCAACTGCTTTTATATCATTAGGGCTAATGTTTGCAATTCTTAGAATTTCAAGAATTGCAAGCTTTGGAAATCCACCCCATTCCTTAATCCTATTTATTCTCTCTTCTGAAATACAAGCTAAAATTTTTCCATCTTTGAATAAACAAGCTGTTGCAGTATGGCCGTCATGGATTCCTAAGTAATACATAAGTCTTAAAATTTTAAACTCTTAAGCACAGTTAGTTGTTATATACTTTAAAATTTAAAATTGAAAGATAGAAAAAATGAAATTCATGCAATTGACGTAATTCAAAGTATTCAAACTACAAGAGTTCCATTAACTATTATAGTAGTAAGCGAAGGCAATAGGGTTGAGAAAGTTGGTAAAATATACGTTAATGATAAAAAGATTTATCATGCAGAATATGAGAACTATATAGGAATTGAAGCTTTAAAAAGAATTATAAAACTTCCAATAAAGCGCGTTTATATTTTAAGAACTGAAACACCTATAAATGAAAAGACAATTGATTTAAAAGCAGATGAAGTTCTCTTAAATGTAACTTTCTTATCACAAAATTTACCTTCCTTTACAACATTTATAAGTGTAGATGGTATTGTTAATGAGCTAAGAAAAGTAGGTTCAGTTATATGTATATTATTTTATTTTGAAACTCAAAAGTCTGAAGTTATTGATTTTGAATATATTGATCCATCGTTTTTTTCAAAAAAATTAGAAATTTCAGACAAAGTTTCAGATTTCATTAAAAAGTATGGAAGTTTAATTGGAACTAACGATACTTTAATTTTAGAGAGAGAAATTGTTTATATTGTTCATAAGACTCTAAATACTTATTTAGCAATCGTTGGAAAAGGGGATATTCAAGTTGATTTAGTTAGAATTATTATCAAGAAGATGATTTGATAGCTATTCCAACTAATTCTAAATGATTTTGTAAATTCTCACTATTTAGATAGTTCTCCAATTCCTGAATAATCCTTTCAGGGATTTTGTGATCATAATATATAGCGCTTCCTATACTAACGAACATGGCACCAGCAAAAATATATTCAAGAACATCATTTAAGTCAAATATTCCTCCAAGTCCAATTATTGGACATTTAAAAGCTTTATAAGTTTCATACACTTTTTTCAAAATTAAGGGTTTTGTAGCTTTTCCTGAATATCCACAAAACACCCTTTGAAAATATGGTTTTTTATTTTTAACATCAATTTTTATTCCAATTGGACTATTTGCAAGATTTATAATATCTGTTCCCGCATTTAGAGCAACTTCAATGTTGCTTAATATTTCTCCTTCAGGAGCAAACTTTACAATTATAGGTTTGTTTGTAATTTTTTTAGCATTTTCAACAATGTATTTTATTGAAAATTTATTATAGCAAAATAATCCACCTTCAACATTTGGACATGATAAATTTAATTCAAAAAGGGAAACTTTTTCTAATTTATTCAAATTTTCTAAATTCTCCAAAAACTCGTCTTCACTATGTCCAGCTATTGAACAAATTAAGATTGTGTCTATGTTTTGAAATCTTGGGTATATATCTTTTATAAACTTTTCGACTCCAGGATTTTTAAGCCCAACGGAATTATAAACAGCAAAATCTTCAACTAATATATTTGGAGGTGGATTTCCTATTTTCTCATTTTTTGTTAAACTTTTAAATGTAATAGCTCCAAGCTTCTCAAAATCAATTTTTCCAAAATAATCTTCACCATACCACCAAGGTCCTGAAGCTAAAATCACCGGATTTTTAAAATCTATATTAAAAGCTCTAAATTTCATTTTTTGTTCAAGTTTATAAAGTTGGGTTTATCTGATATAATTACTTGAACTTTATCAGAAAGCTTATCTACGTATAAATAATCAATGTATTTTGGATTTTGACTTAAAGCTTTTGATATAATTTCAATTTCTTGAGCTTTTGCTTGAGATTGAATTTTTTTCTTCTGAAGTTCTAATTCTTCTGTTTGAATTTCATATTTTAATTTCTCTGCTTTTTGTTTTGAAATAGCTATTTCTTCTATTGCTTTTAAAAATTCTGGATTTGCTTTTATTTCCTCAATTGAGACAGTATTTATATATATTCCATAGTTTCTAAATTTATCATTTAAGGATTTTATGAGATTTTCAGAGAAATTTTGTTTCCCCCCTGTCCAAATCTCAATAGCATTGTATTTTGATATTTCAATTTTTATAATTGATTTTAATTCAGGTTCTATAATTTTTTTGTAATTTTCTGGTCCTAATAATTTGTGAAGTTTAATAATGTTACTTGTATCAACAGAGAACCAAATTCTCAAGTCCAAACCTATTTGAATTCCATCTAAACTTGATGCCCAAACTGTAAATGGTTTTTTATCTTCTGGAAAACTCCTTATTCTAGCATCATATACATTAATCTCATTTAAAAATGGAATATTAAAGTTAATCCCCCCTTTTGCAAAATAATATTTATCGCTAATTGAATTATAAATCAACATATAGTTTTGCCCTGAAACTATCCTTATTGTTATTCCAATAAAAACCAATATAATTGAAATTATAAGAAAAGGTATTGATTTCCTATTTAAGTGAAACCTTCTAATAGTAATAATCTCTCCACCTTTTTCAACGAGAACTTCTTGACTTGCATGTCTATACAAACCAAGCAATAATACTAAAATTCCTAATATGATTATAATATAGTTTAAAATGTTCAATAGAAAAGTTTAAAGCATATGTGGAAAATTTAGAATTTTAAAGCTTCAAAATTTTTAAATTTCAAATATCAAAAAATATTTTTAGGATAATCTTAAAATTTTGGCATATGCTAAATATAACTTTAAAATTTCAAAAAGGGGGTAGACGATGATGCTGATAAGTTTAGTTGCTCAAGTTCAGTGTAATAACATATATAACATTCAATATTACAGAGACCAAAATCAAAACTCACTCTGTAAAGATTCAGCTAACGTTACTATAACTGGTATTGTATTTACACCTGTTGGTATAACTGGAACAAGAAACTTCTTTATATATGAAAATCCTTATGGACCTTGGAGGGGAATTTTAGTATATTCAAGTAGTTCTGTAAATTTTCCTAATTTAAATCCTGGTGATAGTGTTGTTTTAATAGTAGATTCAATTAAAGAATACTTCGGAAATACGGAGCTATTAATAAAAAATAATAACAATATTTATACTGTCGGTTCATCAAAACCATTACCTACTCCAAATTTAATAACTGGTGCTCATCTAGATACTACAGCAAATAGTCAATTTCCAGTAGATAGTGCGGAAGCTTATGAGGGAACACTTGTCAGGATAGAAAATGCCTTAATTATAGGACTTGATTCTACAAATTTTGGAAATTGGAAAGTTGCTAAGTGTGATGATGGGACAGGATTTTTCTATTTTAGGTATGGACATACTGGATTTAATTTTATACCCCAAATTGGTCAAAAGATAAATATTCAAGGAGTTGTATATACAAGATATGGTCAATATTTGATTGTTCCAAGAAATGATAATGATGTTGAAATTGTTGCAAATATATCTGAAAGAGTAAGTGATATTGAATTTAAATTAAAAGGGGATAAGATAGTTTTTAAGGTTCCTTCAGATAAGCATTTTAAAGTTTCGATTTATAATTCTTACGGCAATAAAATTGCTGAAAAGTTAGTAACTCATAGAGATAATGAAGTTCATATAAGATTAAATAAAGGTATTTATGTTATGAAAGTTGGTAAGATTTCTTACAAATTAGTAATTAATTAGGGGGATTTTCCCCCTTATTTATAAAAAATGAAAAAGCGAGTTATATTTATATGTACTCACAATTCTGCTAGATCAATTATGGCTGAAGCTATTTTAAAACACTTATATGGAAATAAATTTGAAGTATTCTCTGCAGGAACAAATCCAACTAGTGTTAAAGAGTTTACAAAACTTGTTTTAAGCGAGATAAATATTGAAACTTCTAATTTATATTCAAAAAGTGTAAATGAATTTCTTGGCCAAAAATTTGATTATGTAATAACTGTTTGTGATAGCGCAAAGGAAACTTGTCCTTTCTTTCCAGGCGGAAAACATTACATTCACAAAAGTTTTAAGGATCCTCAAAATTTGAATGATTTTAGAGAAGTTAGAGATGAAATTTATAATTGGATAAAAGAATTCTTCAATGCTTTATAATTATAGCTATGTCAAACAGAACTTTTATATGGTTCAAGAAATACGAAGAAGGTGTTCCATATTCTCTTGAATATGAGGAAGTTCCACTATATACGATTTTAGATAATAGTGTTAATAAATATCCGAATAATCCTGCTATAACTTTTTATAATTGGCAGATAACATATAGTGATTTATATGAAAAAGTAGAATCATTAAAAACTGCTCTTTATGAACTTGGGATTAGAAAAGGTGATAGAGTTGCCCTTATGCTCCCAAATGTTCCTCATTATATCATTTCATATTTTTCTATATTAAAGCTTGGAGCAATTGTTGTTCAAGTAAATCCACTATATTCAAAATCTGAATTAGAATTTATTTTAAATGATAGCCAAGCAAAAGCTCTGATTACATTAGATTTATTTTTGGAAAAAGTTTTAAGTGTGAAAAATAAAGTTAATACCCAAATATACATAGTTGGCAGAGTTAAAGAATTTTTGAATTTTCCTCTAAATTTCTTATACTCTTTAAAAACATTATTTTCAAAAACTTTACCAGTACCCAAGGAATTTGAATTATTTTCAAGTTTGCTTTATACAAAACCGAAAATTATAAATGTTGAAATAAATCCAAAAGAAGACGTTGCAGTTTTACAATATACAGGAGGAACAACGGGAAAACCAAAAGGAGCTATGCTTACTCATTTTAATTTATATTCAAATGTAAAGCAATTATTAGCATGGAGTACTAATGTAGAATTAGGTAATGAGAGAACACTAGTTGTTATTCCGCTATTCCATGTTTATGCTATGACAACTGGTATGAACTATACTATCGCACTTGGTGGTAATATTGTTTTATTACCCAAATTTAATACAAAAGAAGTTATAGAAACATTACAAAAGCACAAGATTACGGCTTTTCCAGGTGTTCCTGCAATTTACAATGCAATAAGTAACTATAAAGGAATAGAAAAATACAATTTAAGTAGTATTAAGTTTTGCATATCTGGTGCTGCTCCTTTACCTGTTGAGGTAAAAAGAAGATTTGAAAAATTGACAGGAGCAAAGCTTATAGAAGGTTATGGACTTTCTGAAGCATCTCCTGTTACTCATGCAAATCCTGTATTTGGAGAAAATAGGGAAGGTTCAATAGGTTTACCTTTACCTGATACTGAGGCAAAGATTGTGGATCTTGAAACTGGCAAAGAGTTACCACCTGGCAATGAGGGGGAACTTGTTATAAGAGGACCTCAAGTTATGAAAGGTTATTGGAATAGAGATGAAGAAACAAAGGAAACATTAAAGGATGGTTGGCTCTATACAGGTGACATTGCTAAGATGGATGAGGACGGGTATTTTTATATAATTGATAGAAAGAAAGATATGATTATTGTTCATGGATTTAATGTATACCCTAGAAATATAGAGGAAATTCTATTTAAACATCCAAAAGTTAGAGAAGCTGCAGTAATTGGGATAAAGAAGCCAGAAATAGCAGATGAGATTATAAAAGCATATGTAGTAGTTAAAGAAGGTGAAACATTAACAAAAAATGAATTATTGAATTATTTAAAGGAAAATCTTGCATATTATGAAATTCCAAGTGAAATAGAATTTACTAATGAAATTCCAAAAAGTTTGATTGGAAAACCATTAAGGAGAGTTTTGAAAGAAAGAGAAGAAAAAAGCTAAATAGGAGGTTTAAATATGGAAGTATTAAAATTTTTAGATGATTTAAATGACAAGCAAAAAGAGGCAGTTTTAACAACAGAGGGTCCTGTTCTCGTCTTAGCGGGAGCTGGAAGTGGTAAGACAAAAGTTTTAACTTATAGAGTTGCATACATTTTGGCAACAGGGTTAGCGGATAGTGAAAATATAATTGCACTTACATTTACTAATAAAGCTGCTGGTGAAATGAAGGAAAGAATTAGAAAAATTCTTGGTAATTTATCAAAAGATATTTGGATTCATACTTTCCATGCGATGTGTTTAAGAATTTTAAAGCAACATTCTCACTTGATAAATTATCCGAGAAATTTTGTGGTATACGACAGAGATGATCAATTTAGAATTATAAGGAGTTTAATTAAAGATAAGGATTTAAAAGCAGGAGAAGTATTAGATATTCTAATGGATTATAAAGCTGGATTAGTTGAGGAAATGAATTCTGAACTTATGGAAATATACCAGCAATATAATGAAAAATTAAAATTTCAAAATGCTATGGATTTTGAAGATTTAATGCTAAATACACTAAAGTTGTTCAATGAACATCCAGAAATTAGGGATTTTTATGCAAAAAAGTTTAAGTATATTCATGTTGATGAATATCAGGATACTAATCATATCCAATATCAAATATTGAAAAGCTTGCTTTTATATCATGATAATATATTTGCAGTAGGAGATGAGGACCAAAGTATATATTCGTTTAGGGGAGCCGATTTTCGTATAATTTTAAATTTTGAAAATGATTTTCCAAATGCAAAAATTATATTTTTAGAGCAGAATTATAGATCAACGAAGAAAATTTTGCTTCTTGCAAATAGGGTTATAAAACATAACGTTGAAAGAAGAGATAAAGTTCTCTGGACAAATAATCCAGATGGGAAAGATCCTGTTATTCTAATAAATGAAGATGAAGTGGAAGAAGCTGAAAAAATTGCAAAAATTATTCTTAGTTCAAAAATGCCTTATTCTGATTTTGCAGTATTATTTAGAATAAATGCAATTTCAAAATCCATAGAAGAGACTTTCAATAAATATAAAATTCCGTATAATGTTATTGGAGGAGAAAAGTTCTATGAAAGAAGAGAAATAAAGGACTTAATATCGTATTTGAGATTAATTCATAATCCAGCTGATAATTTATCTCTTGAAAGAGCAATAAATACACCACCAAGAGGTATAGGGGAAACAACGATAGATATTATAAGGAAATTAGCAGAAGAAAATAATGTTTCTTATTTTGAAGCATTAAGACCTGCCTTAAAGTTTATAAATAGAAAGAAGGCATTAGAAGGTATAATTGATTTTCTTAGTTTATTTGAAAATTTGAAAAATTATGCAAAGAAATTAAGTGTGAAAGAACTTGCACAAAAAGTTATTCTTGAAACGAATTATATTGAATATATTCAAAAGAGTGAAAGTACGAAAACTGCTCTTGAAAGAATTGAGAATATCGAAGAATTTATAAATTCACTTGAAATATACGGAAGTTTAGAAGAATTTATAGAAGATATATCAGTACGAATTGAAACAGAAGCAGAAATTAAGAACAATTCTGTCTCTATAATGACTATTCATTCAGCAAAAGGTCTTGAATTTCCTGTTGTATTTGTAATTGGACTAGAAGAGGAAATTTTGCCTC
This sequence comes from Caldifarciminota bacterium, assembly GCA_039803045.1. Lineage (GTDB taxonomy): Bacteria > Hydrothermota > Hydrothermia > LBFQ01 > DSFT01 > DSFT01. The sequence continues at coordinate 146 of JBDRXT010000003.1, read as the reverse complement.
ACAAATTAAGTATACAAGAGGGAAATTTAGAAGAGGAGAGAAGATTATTTTATGTATCAATTACAAGGGCAAAAAAGGAGCTATATATATCTTATTCAAAAGTAAGATTTTTAAAAGGTAGACAAGAACTTGAGTTGTCTCGATTC
>JBDRXT010000002.1:0-32116 GCA_039803045.1 Caldifarciminota bacterium | reverse complement strand
TGAAGACAAATTATAAAAATCAGTAGTATATACATAAATTGAGGGATTAGCATAACTTGCTGCTATTAAAAATCCATTAGCATGTCCAATATAAAAGAAAAATTGGGGCTTGTTTAAATTTAATGAGTCAAATAAGATTTGAGCAGTTAAATTTCCATTAAAATAAGGTTCGTATAATCTTATAGGTCTTGGCATGTTTGAAGATGAAATAATATTTTCACAATACCATCCAAAATAATTATAAGCTATTTCACTTTCAAGACATGCAAAACCTCCAGTATCACCAGAAAAGTTAAATGTCCAATCCTTTAATTTATAATAATAATTAAATGCTTCATAAGCATTTGTTATTGGAAGCCTTGCTATTGCAACGTCTGGCATTGGATCAATAATGCTATCACCAAGATTCCATCTTATATTATCTTTATAATCCCCATCTAATGCAGAATAAGGATAGTCTGTATGAACATCAGGACCACTTGGAAAATTTTGATCACTATCATAAAATCTTAATTGAAATCTCCAAGGTTTAATTATTGTTGCATCCGCTCCTATTAGCAAGTATTTTATACCAAGAGTTCTATATGCCCAAATTATTAAATTCCTAATTTTTTCCGGATTATCTTTTATAGAATCTACATAAATTACTATTGTTCTATAACCTCTTATCCTTGAAAGTTGAGCAATTGAATCAAAAGGTTCCTTAAATTGATTTATTGTTAATATTAAATAATCTACGCTGTCAGGTAAAGGCTTTAGAGTATAAGTTGTTTGAGATAAATCATATTCAATGCGAAAACTTATACTTTGATTTAAATATAAATTCCCATTTTCATAAGTTAGTGGATATATAAAAACGAGTGCATACTTTTTGTCCCTCATATAACCAACATTTTTTAGTTCAACGGGGGATTTTGGAAATCTATTTCCAATATCAACTCTTGGTATTTGTATTGTTTTTAAATTTCCATTCTCATCAATATACTGGAATTTATCGTTATAATCCAATTCAACATTAGTTTTATATAATGTTAAATTGGATTTAATAATACTTATGCTTACATTTTGAGCATTATGTGGAATTTCAATAAGACGAAAGTCATAAGGTAATACAGGATAACCCTCTTGAAAAATTATAGGAAGTTTTTTAATAACTTCATCATTATAGCTAAGATTTAAAATTAAACTAAAAATAAAAAGCATAATTTTAAATTTTAAAGCAATTAGAAAATTTCAAATTGGCAAATTGAATATTTTTTTTCTTAAAATTTCAATTCTCTCGTATTCTCTTTGAGCAATTTGTTCAATTTCTTCATCAGTTATAGTTAACTCTTGAGATTTAGCATAAATACTGTCTAATATGTTTTGATAAGCAATATCAAAGAATTCATTTATTTGATTTTTTAAAATCTCTATAAACTCCTCAAGCTCTAAATAACCTTTTTCAGATAAAATTTCCAGATACATCTTATAAATATAATTCATCTTGAAATTTCAAAACTCCCATTAGTTTGTTCTACGTATAAAACCTTATCAGATGAACCTATTTCGCCTTGACAAGCAAAACACTTTATATTCCTCCCATAAACTTTAAAATCCCCCAAATCTTTTGAATAAACAACTTTTAAAGAATTACTTGTCTTGAATTTAATATACCCATTTCTATTTATAATTCTACCCGAGCCAAAATAATTCTTAAAATCACCATTCGCATTCATAAACGTCCAATTAAAAGTATTATTTACCCTAAGCTCACCTCTTGCTATTCCATTATCAACTAATGCCCTCCCCTCATTTACAATTAGATTAAACTCAATTGAACATAGCTTACACTCAATATCAAGACTATCAATTATACCATAAATCTTAATCTTTGGAAAATCTCCTTCACACTTATTTAGAACAACAGCACTATGAGTACAAGTAATATTGCCTATAGCTTTTATGCGTAATTTTGAAGATTGTGGGATTACAAATCTTGTGTTTTCAGTTATTTTATACTTATAATATTCTTTTGCTTTTTCTTCATAACCATAAGTTTTTGCATCAACCTTAACCATATTATAGCCTTGGCCACTTATTTCAACTTCTACCCTACTTTGTTCAATCCTTAAATCAAAAACCTGGTTTATAACAATCAAAATCATGGCTCCTAAATTTTAAAGCTTTTTAACTAAAACATAGTCAAAGCTATTTTCCAAAATAACTTTGTAAACATTCTTATAAAACTTATAAATAAATTTATATCTTGGTTCTAATATCAATTCCCCATCAAATCTCAAAAGACCAAACTTATTATCCTTTACAACTCTCAAAATTCCATTCTCATCTATCTTATCAATATAATCATAAATAGCACCTGAAATAATATTGCCATTCATATCAATCAAGCCCCATTTGTTCATCTTTCTGAATTTTAACAAACTTTCCTGAATTTCAAAGCTATCAACATCTCTAACAATTTCAACGAAATTAGACCCAAATATTTTCCAGTATTTCTTTGTTTTTGCAAAAATGAAATTCTCAAATATTCTTATACTATCATAGTGAAATTCCAGAACAATATTACCACTAGTATCTAAAATTCCGAAAAAATTATCCTTTTGAGCAAGCAAAACATTATTTAAAATCTCAATATAAGAAAATTTTAAATTTTTATAAGTCCAATACTTGCCATCGTAAAAAGCAAATTTATTAGTGTTGTAAGATATGTCTTTGAACCTAATTGGAATTAATATGTTTCCTCCTGTGTCAATAACGCCCTTTAAACCGTCTTTTTCTACTAAAAAGTATTTATCACCTAAAAAAGTTACATTATCAAATTTAGCTTCTGAAATAATTTTTCCTCTCGAACTAATAATTCCCCACTTCTCATCTAATTTGAATTTTAAAAAATTAATCTCTCCAAAACGTATAATTTCTGAAAAATTAGGTTTTATAATAATCCTCTTTTTTAGATCCATTAATCCCCACTTATTATTTTCTTTAAACCAAACGAGACTATCGAAATATAAAATATCCTCAAACTTTGGCTCTATTACAAATTTTTGATCTAATTTCATAAGACCCCAAAACCCTTCATAATTAATTTCTACAAAACTATCCTTAATCTCCCCAATTGCTTCAAATCTTAGAGGAACAACAAACTTCCCCCTTTTTGATATTATCCCAAACTTACTTCTTTCACACCTGTTAAAAATATCACATTCTCCACCTTTTGTAACAATAAATAAAGAATCATTTAATTTTATAAAACTATTAAACTGACTTTCAAAAATAACATTACCTTTGCCATTAACTATACCCCACTTATCTCCAAGTCTATAAAAAATAAAATTTTCATCAATTATTATAATTTCATCAATTTTAGCAGGAAGAATAATTCTTCCATCTTTCCTTATTAACCCAAATTTATAATTCCTCTGAAATATTGCTAAATTTCCAACAAAATTACTAATCCACTCTAAACCCCTTATTAAAATTTTTCCCTTAAAATCTATAATACCCCACTCACCTTCCTCACACTCATCCATAAAATTACACCTACCACCTAAATTAAATCTTGCAATTCCACCATAAAAAGCAGAAACATAATTAAACTTCTCTCTACTCTTAAATAAGATTTTACCTAAACTATCCTTAAAAATCCAAATGCTATCTACGAAGTATGGCAGAAGAAACAAAGTTCTATAATTTTAAACCAGATTTTTTGCAAGTTTTCAAAATTATGTATAAATTGAAAAAGAGAGGCTTTGATTTAATATAAGTTTTATTCCCCTCTTTTTCAATATAAGGTGGATTTACTATAACTAAATAGTATTCATCAGAATTATTAGGATTGAAGAAAATTGAACCTTTTGAAGTAATGTAAGCCTTTTTAAATGGCAAATTAAAGCCAGATTTTACGAAATTATCAAAGTTATTGAGATCCTGAACCTTATATAAACTTAAGTTCTCAATATGTTCAATATTTTTTAAACTTACAATAAACAAAATCGCTTCTTTACTTCTTAATAAGCCCGTAATAATTTCAATATTAACTTTCAATGTATCGTAATTAGTTAAATTCATTGGACCATATTTGTAATAATTCAATTTCTTGTTCTGAGTTATTTCAAAGCTTATTCCATCAAGTTTTAAATTCCTATAAGTATAACTATTCTCATTACAAGTTAAATTCTCCCCTGTATTATTAACTTGCACTTCTTCTCTTTTTTCAGATTTTATATTACTTACAATTTTTTTAGATTCTTGAGGTTCTTCCAATTTTTTAGGTGTAATATTCAAAGTCTCTACTTTTGTACCTTGATTTGAAGTAATGAATTCTTGTATAACTCCAGGGGCTTGCAAAACCACTTCTGAACTTCTTCTTTTTGATAAAGGGATTATAGTTAATAAAGCTATGATTATGAAAAATATACTTACTAAGGTGGAAATTTTGAGAAAAGAAAAATTTTTTTCCTTTTTAAATACATAACCACATTCCTCGCAAAACTTAGCATCTACTAGATTTTCCGATTTACATTTAGGACATATTTTTATAAAATTATAACCACACTCTGGACAAAATTTCGCATTTTGACTAATAGCACTTGAACAATTTGGACAAATTTTTACATTTTTCGTTATTTGTTCAGTATAAAATTTATTTCCACATTTTTCACAAAATTTTGCATTTGTTGGATTTTCAAAACCACAATTCGAACAAACTTTTACGTTTCTTATCTGATATCCACATTCAGGACAAAAGTTTGTAATTAAGGGTATTTCATTTCCACAATTTGGACAAGTAAATTTATATTCAATTGTTGGAGAAGCTTTGTATTTTTCAATTTCTTTTTGATTTAGTTCTTTTGTTATGACATTTCCTTCACCCCACAATTTTAACTTTTCTAACTCATTTGAACCATAACCCCATGTACTATCCACTTCTTTTATTTTCCCCTCGATGAATACAACCCTTACAACACCACCTTCAGGACCGATAAAAATCAATCTTCCACTAAATTTCGAACTTATTGCATTTAATATAACCTCTTGGAAGTTAACTTTCACTTCAAAAAAATTTTAAAGCTAATTTAAATCATATGGATCTACAACTATTTTTAAATTGTTAATATGCTTAATTTTTTGGATTACTGATTTAATTTTCTTATAATGTTTATCTCTTAGAATTATGCGCCATCTATAAAAGCCCTTAACTTTTTCAATTGGAGCTGGTGCAGGTCCAAGTATCTCAATATCTTCATTTTTTATAAGTTCATAAACCTTAAATATTTTTTCTTGAGCTAAACTTTCAATCTTGGACTTTGATTCTATTAGAGCTAATCTATAAAATGGAGGAAATTTTAATTCTTTTCTCTTTTCAAGTTCATAACTTAAAAAACCTTCATAATCAATATTTTTTACAAAATCGAATATCTTATTTTCTGGTTCATAAGTTTGAATATAAACTTTACCACCAGTTCTTATTCTTCCAATAAATTGTATTAAAAGTTGAACATTTCTTTCATAATTTCTAAAATCTGCAACTGCTATACCTATATCAGCGTTCGGAACAATAGCAAGCCTAACATCTTTTAAATCAAGTCCTTTTGCTATAACTTGTGTTCCTACAATAATTTTAGGATAATGAGTATAAATTTTTTCATTTAACAAATCTAACTGCTTTCTATTTCTTATTGTATCTCTGTCAATTCTAATAATCTCGTTATTGTTAAATATTCGTTTTAGTTCTTCTTCAATTCTCTGCGTCCCAAAACCAACTACTTTTAAATTATAAGATCCGCAATTTAAACACTTTTCAAAAACTCCGTATTTCCTACCACAAATATGACATTCTAAATAATTGGTCTTCAAAGATTTATGAAAAACAAGACTTATCGAGCAATCAAAACACTTAAATATATAACCACAATCTTTACATAATAAAACAGGAGAATACCCCCTTCTATTTAAAAAAACAATAACGCTACTTTTATTTTCTAAAGTTGTCTTTATTTCACTTAAAATATTTGGCAAAAACACGAAATTATTATTCTTCTTTAAATCAACAATTTCAACAGATGGATAAGTATACCCTTTTACTCTACTACTTAATTTGATTAATTCATACTTTTTTTTGAGAGCATTATAATAGCTTTCAAGTGATGGAGTAGCTGAAGATAATATTAATGTAGCATTATATAAATTTGACATTACAACTGCTACATCCCTTGCATTATAATATGGTTTTTTTTCTTCTTGTTTATAAGAGCTCTCATGTTCTTCATCCACAATAATTAGTCCTAAATTTTGAACTGGTAAAAATAAAGCAGATCTTGGACCTATTACGATTTTTTTATTTCCCTTCTTTACTTCATTCCATAAGTAAGTTCTTTGAGACTGAGTAAACGAACTATGATATATAGCTACTAAATCCTTAAATTTTTCATAGAAAATTCTTGCAATATGTGGAGAAAGTGATATTTCAGGCACTAAAATTATAACATCTTTATTTTCTTTTAATGCCATTTGGGTTAGCCATATAAATATGCTTGTTTTGCCACTTCCAGTTGGACCAAACAATAAATATTTTTTACCATTTGAAATTTTAGATAAAGCAATAGCTTGTTCTATGTTGGGTTTTTGAGGAAGTTTTATTTTATATGATGAACTTATAATGTTTTGGATTTCAGTCGAAGTTATTTTTTTTATTTTCTTTTTCTTTATCAAAATTCCTTTTTCTATGAGTTTTTGGATAATAATCATTTGCTTTGGTTTAAATTTGCTTAATTTCACGTAATTTTTATCTCTCAAGATTTCTATTATTCTCTTTTCAAGTTCAGATAATTGTCCTGTATAATTTAAAAATCCTCTTTTTGAAAGTTTAACATAATCCCTTTCTATAGATAAGCTGTTAGGAGGAAAGAAAAGTTTTAGTGAATGAGATAGCTCACACTCATAATAATCACTTATCCATTTTGCAAGTTCAATAGCTTTCTGTCCAATAGAATAATCCTCCCTACTTATTATCTCATTTAAATTTTCATCATAACTTTCAATATTCTCAATAACAACCCCCCTTGCTAACTTATTCTTGACTCTTACACTTACTAGATCTCCAACTTGGGCATGAATAAAATTTTTAAAATGAAGTAATCTCTCTATACCAAATACACAAACTTTTGAAATCACTGAAACAAATTTTAAAGGAAAAGCTAAACTTTAAAATTATCAAATAATTTACCACTTATATGAAAGTTGGAGTTATAATGGGAAGTATATCAGATTTTGAATACATGAAAGATGCAATAGAAGTACTTAAGGAATTTAACGTTAGTTATGAATTAGAAATTGTTTCAGCACATAGAACACCAGAAAGAATGTACGAATATGCAAAAACTGCAAGAGAAAGAGGAATAGAAGTTATTATAGCTGGAGCTGGAGGTTCTGCTCATTTACCAGGTATGACAGCTAGTCTTACAGATTTGCCTGTTATTGGTGTTCCTATTCCATCAAAGTATTTAAATGGTATAGATTCCTTATATTCTATTGTTCAAATGCCAAGAGGTATTCCTGTTGCTACTGTTGCTATTGGAAATTCTTATAATGCTGGTATTTTAGCAATTAGAATCTTATCTATTAAGTACAAAGAACTTGAGGAAAAATTAAAAAATTATTGTGAAAAATTAAGAAAGCAAGTTGAAGAGATGAACAAAAATGTTCCTAATATTTGAAGCATTTAGATTTTTTTCTACACGGAAGAATGTTACACTTTTCGTAATTATATCAAATTTCCTGTTATTTTCAATTCTTGGAACTACTACCCTTATAACGTACCAAATATTCAAATATCTCCAAACAGTAAAAAAAGATGTTGAAATTCAGGCATTTTTAAAGCCTAATTTAAGTCCTGTGGATAGTATAAAAATTCTTACAGTTTTAAGTTCATTGGAATCCATTGAAAGTATTAAATATAAGTCAAGCAAACAAGCATACGAAGAACTAATAAATAATTATAAGGATTATAGAGATATTTTTTCTGATTTAGATATAAGCCAATTGCCAAGCTCTTACATTATAAAACCAAAATTGCACTGGACAAAAGGGAAATTCCTTGAAGAGCTTTCAAATAAAATTAAAATGTTAGATGGCGTTGAAGATGTTTATTACGGAAAAAATTGGATTTTTGCTCTTGAAAAACTTTCAAATATCTTTATAATTGTTAGCATATTCTTACTTATTTTGATTTTTTTAACATTCATTTTTATATCAAGTTATGCTATTAAAATTGCTATAAATGACCACAAACTTGCTATGGAAATCCTAAAACTTTCTGGAATTGAATATTTTAGGATATACGCCCCTTTTAGAATAATGGGTATACTTTATGGATTTATTCCTTCAATGCTAACTTTTATATTTTTAAATTTGTCTATATATCTTCTCAAAAACCTTGGTTTCAAGTTATTTTCATTTCCAAGCTTATTTCTAATTACGATTATTTTATTTGGAACATTTATGGGAATTTTATCATCTGAAAATGCTTTAAGAGAGAATTCTTAAAATTTTTGAAATTGTCTGCTTTAGAGAGCTTCTTGGGACAACTAAATCTAATTGGCCCTTTTCTAATAAAAATTCACTTCTTTGAAAACCTTCTGGTAACTTTTGTTTTATAGTTTGTTCAATTACTCTTGGACCTGCAAATCCAATAAGTGCACCAGGTTCAGCTATCAAAATATCACCCAAAGCTGCAAAGGAAGCCATAACTCCACCCATAGTAGGATCTGTTAAGATGTTAATGTATAATATTGAATGTTTCCTTAGTTCTAAAACAGCTAATACTGTTTTTGCCATTTGCATTAGAGATATGATACCTTCGTGCATTCTTGCACCTCCACCAGAAGAAGTTAGTACAATATATGGAATTCTCTTTTCAATTGCTTTTTGAGCTCCATAAAAGAACTTTTCACCAAGAACAGATCCCATTGAACCAGCTAAAAATCTAAAATCTGTTATAAAAAAAATTACGTCAAAACCATCAATTTTCGCATATCCAATTCTTGAAGATTCCCTTAAGCCTAATTTTTCTCTTAGTTCTTTTACTTTGCTCATATAACCCGGAAACTCCAAAAAATCCTTTGTTTCTAAATCATGTAAATATTCCTCTATAAAATTCCCATTATCTAATAAATAGTTCATATAAAGGTCTGAACTAATTCTAAAGTGATAGTTGCAATTTGGACAAACCCAAAAGTTTTTATCTAAATGTTTTTTGTATAAAATTTCAGAACAATTTTCACACTTGATCCACAAATTGTCTGGAGTTTCTCTTTTTAAACTTTCAGGAATTTTACTTTCTCGTTTTTGAAAAAACATACAAAAATTTTAAAGCTATGTTTCAATAATGGCGATAATTTCTTTCATATTAACGCTTTTTCCCTTTTGAACCTTTATGCTTTTTACTATTCCATTTACTGGTGATCTAATTTGATTTCTCATCTTCATAGCTTCAATAATGAATAATATTTCATCTTTCTTAACTTCTTGATTTTCAGAAACTAAAATATCAACCACAAGTCCAGGAATAGGTGAAATAATCTCAACTTTTTTATGAACTTCATAAAATTCTTTTTCTCCTATATTATGATGTATTCTTATGAAGTAACTATTTAATCCATCATGTATGAACTTTCCATTTTGAAGTTCTTTTAAACTAAAGAGGTAGGGTTTGTTGTTTAGTATAACTAAGTATAAATTGTTTGAAATTTCGGATATTTCAAAATTATTAAGCTTTTCTACTTCAAAAAAATTTCCTTCAAATTCTACAAATATTTTCATTCTCCTTTAAATTGAGGTTTTCTTTTTTCTATAAAAGCAGATACCCCTTCATTTGCATCTCTTGTTGAAAATAAATAATAAAACATTCTCCTTTCATACTCAAGACCTTGTTGTAAGTTCATTTCATAGCTCATCTTAATTGAGTCTTTTGCTATATTCATAGATATTTGAGGTTTGCTTAAAAACTGCTTTGCAAATTTTATAGTCATTTCCAAATATATTTCAGTTGGAACTATCTTGTTAACAATCCCCCATTTATAAGCTGTCCAAGCATCAATATACTTCCCACTTAATATATATTCCATAGCTCTGTGTTTTTGAATTAATTTAGTTAATCTTTGAGTTCCACCTGCCCCAGGCATTAAACCTACATTTATCTCAGGTTGTCCAAATATAGCACTATCTGATGCTATTATAATATCACACATCATAGCTAATTCAAATCCACCCCCAAGAGCATATCCACTAACACTTGCTATAATAGGTTTATAACATTTATATACCCTTTCCCATTCAAGAAATCTGTAATTTTCAAACATTTCATTTGGGGTTTTATTATAAAATTCTTGTAAATCAGCTCCCGCCGCAAACGCTTTTTCATTTCCAGTGATTATTATGATCTTTATATCTTTTTCATTTTCGAAGCTTTCAATAACTTGACTAAGTTCTTTCATAAGTTCTCTATTTAGGGCATTTAAGAACTTAGGTCTGTTTAACTTTATAATACCTATTCCGTCTTCTTTAAAAATTATTAAATTTTTCATGTTAGTCACATTTTGAAAATCCACAATTTAAGCAATAAACTGAACAATCGGCAAATTCCTTTGCATCTGAATTCTTAATTAGTGTTCTATTTGAACAGTTAGGGCAAATTTCAGCTCTTTGAAGAATTTCAAAACCTAATTTTGGAATAATATTTCCTTTCTCATCCACAAATGTTAAGGTAGGTTTTGTAATTTCTCCTCTTGCTTCTAACTCCCCGTTCTTAATTCCATCCAAAAACAATCTTAAGGCAAGTCCTAAAACAGCTGGCTCAGATGGTATATAAAAACCTTTATACATATAACCTTGCCCTTGAATTTCCTTAACTTTAAATAAACTCTCTACAATAAATCTTGGATCATCATCCTTAGAAAGTCTCCTTAATACTGCTGAAATCATCATAGATAAAGCAGTACTCCATTCAAGTCCAACCATATCTGAACTATGAGCAAATATTTCAATAGGCATTCCTTCTTCATCTGAGTTAACTGTAACATACCATTTTCTTCCCTTATATTTAATCTTATAAGTTACCCCACTTACTGCAAATGCTCTTTCCTTCTTAATTGGTTTTAAAATGTTTTGTTTTTCTTTCTTTTCTTGCGTAATTAAAACTCCTTCTCTGCTTCCTTCTCTATATACTGTAATTCCTTTACATCCTTCTTTCCAAGCCATAAAGTAAAGTTCTTTAACAGTTTCAACATCAATTTCTCTTGGAAGGTTTATTGTTGAACTTATTGCACTATCAACGTACTTTTGGATTAAACCTTGCAATTTGACTCGATATTTCCAATCTATTTGATGAGCTGTTATAAAGTAATCAGGAAGATTCTTTAAATCTTCTTCAGTTATTTCTTCATCTTTTTTCTTTAGATATTCCTTAACAAGTGGATGATAAACATAATAGAAATTTCCAAGAGAATATCTCATATATTTTAAGGAAAATATTGGTTCAATTCCAGAGGAAACATTTCCTGCCAATATTGAAATTGAACCTGTTGGAGCTATAGATAATATTTCGACATTTCTTATACCGTATTTTTTAGCATTTTCTTTAATATCCTCTGGTAATCTTTTTACAAATTCACTCTTAGACCACTCCTCAAAATCAAATTTTTCAAAAGCTCCCTTTTCCTTTGCAAGTTCAATAGATGATCTATAACTTTCATCTCTAATAAATTTCATTAAACTTTCAACCCTCTCAAGTGCCTTATCTGAGTCATATTTTATTTTCATCATTGCAAGAGCATCTGCAAGTCCAAGTATTCCCAATCCTAATCTTCTTGCTTCTTTACTTGCTTTTTCTTGTTCTTTTAATGGATAATTAGATACATCTATTACATTATCTAAAAATCTTACAGCAATTGGTATAACTTCTTTCAGTAATTCATAATTCCAATTATCACCTTTTACAAATTTTGTTAGGTTCAAGGAACCTAAATCACAATTTCCATAAGCTGGAAGAGGTTTTTCCGCACATGGATTTGTAGATAGAACAGGTTGGAAATATTGAGCATTATGATTTTTTATAATATTATCCCAAAATATAAGTCCAGGTTCTGCACTCTCCCAAACACTTTTAACAATCTTATCCCAAAGTTCTCTTGCCTTAACAACTTTATATATTCTCTTCTTTCTCAATTCAAATCTTCTTTTCTTATATACAACACTACCATTATTTGACTCAAATAAAATATATTCACCTTTGTAAAGTTTTACATCGTATGGACTTAAAATTCTATCAAATGTAATAACAGAGCCATTTTTAATCATATCTTCTATTTCACTTTCAGAAATATTTGGATTTCTCAAAATATCTGGATACCAGAGTTCCCATAAACTATCATTTTCAACAGCTTTCATAAAATCATCTTTAATTTTAATTGAAATATTAGCATATTTAACTTGCTGCCTCACTAAAACATCCTCAATCATTTTAATCTGTTCCTCGCTAAATTTATAAGAATTCTGCTTAACAACCTCAAGTGTAAAGAAATCTGGTTTTGACTTTGAATATATAAAACTTTCAACATCTGGATGGCTTATATCAATTGTTATCATTAAAGCTCCTCTTCTACCTTCTTGACCAATTAAACCTGTTGTTAGGGAAAATAAATGCATGAATGATACTGATCCTGTTGAAAATCTTGCACTGTTTAAAACTGGTGAATTTATTGGTCTTAAAATTGAAATATCAGTTCCAACTCCACCACCCCAACTATATGTTCTTGCCATTTCTTTTGCACAATCATATATACCCTCAATTGTATCTTCCTTAATAGGAATTACAAAGCAATTTAATAAAGTATTTTTTGGTATAGTATAATTTCCTGCACCAAAAAGAATTCTCCCACCTGGTACAAACTTGAAGTCATCCAAAATATAATAAAACTTTTCCTCCCAATATTCTCTATCTTTTTCTACTTGAGCTATAGCTTTTGCTATCCTTATGAAAAACTGTTCTATTTTCGTTTCAAGAAGACTACCACTCTCATCCTTTAGAGCATATTTTTTTATAAAAACATCCGCTCTTAGAATATCATTTTGAAAATAGTTTAAAATTTCCTTTTCCATAGCTCCAAAATGTTATAGTATAAATATAAGTTGGCAATTTTCAAAAAAATTTCTAAGATTTAAAATTTTAATTTTGAGAAAGTTTTAAATTGAAAAATTGCGTTGATTTTATCTAAAAGTTGAATTTGACTAACTTCTGCATTTTGTCAATATCCAAGTTTCTTAATCTCTTCAAATAGTTTTTTTGCTTTATTGTTTAAATTCTTTGGAATCTGAATAAAAATTTTAATTTTTAAATCTCCTCTCTTTCCATAACTATTAGGCATACCTTTATTTTTAATTATAATCGTTTCACCTGATTGAGTACCTGCAGGAATTTTAATTTTGATTTTCTCACCTAGAATATCTAAAATTTCAATTTCGTCACCAAGAACAGCTTGTGATAATTTAATATGTAATTCCATGATTAAGTCATCATTAATTCTCTTAAATATCTTATGCGGTTTTTCAATAACTTCTATGTATAAATCTCCATAATCTCCCCCTCTTTTTCCAGCATCACCCATCTTTTTATAAATTAATCTTTGCCCACTTCTTACACCAACAGGAATTTCAATAAATAATTTTTCTTGTTTCTTAACCACCCCTGTTCCATCACAAAATGAGCATTTTTCAATTACTTCATAACCTGTTCCATTGCAAGTTGGACAAGTTGTTTGAGTTTGAAATAGAAATCCAAATGTTCTTGATGTTCTAATTACTACACCTTTTCCATTACATGTTCTACAAACTTCCTCTCTTCCACCTTTTCCATTACATCTTTCGCATTTCACATATCTATTATATGAAATCTCCTTTTTTACCCCTTTTGATATTTCTTCTAAACTTAATTCAATTTTATATAATATATTCTTGCCTTTCTCTCTATACTGTCCTGTAGTTTTAGATCCAAAGAAACTTTCAAATATATCTGAAAAGAAATCTCCAAAAACATCTTTTAAATCTTCATAATGCCTTGAAAAGAAATCTCCAAAATTGAAATTATAATTAGTATAATCTGAAAAGTCAGCTGTTCCATAAGTATCATAGAGCTTTCGCTTTTGTGGATCTGATAAAACTTCATATGCCTCAGATATTTCTTTGAATTTTTCTTCTGCTTCTTTTTTCTTCTCTGGGGGAACTTTATCTGGATGATATTTTAAAACTAATCTTCTATAAGCATCCTTAATTTCTTCTTGTGTAGCATTTCTACTAACTCCAAGAATTTCATAATAATCTTTCTTTTGTGCCATAAAGAGAAGATTTAAATTTTAAAGCAGGGGAATTTAGCTTTAAAATTTTCAAACTATGGCAACACATAAAGGACAAGGTTCAACTCAGAATGGAAGGGATAGTAGACCTAAATATCTTGGAGTAAAAGTGGGAGATGGTCAAATTGTAAAAATTGGAAATATACTAGTAAGACAGAGAGGAACAAAATTTCATCCAGGTTATAATGTAGCAAGAGGAAAAGATGACTCACTTTATTCTCTAATAAATGGTAAAGTTAAGTTTGAAAGGAGAAAGAATAAAGTTTTTGTATCAGTATATCCTTTAGAAGAGTATAATTTATATTACGGAGGGAATTATGCCAACAATAAATCAGCTAGTTAGAAATCCAAGAAAACCTAAAAAAAGAAAGTCAAAAGCTCCTGCACTTGAAGGAAATCCTCAAAAAAGAGGAGTTTGCATAAGAGTTTATACTACTACACCTAAAAAGCCTAATTCTGCTCTTCGTAAAGTAGCGAAAGTAAGGCTTTCGAATGGTAGGGAAATTATCGCATACATTCCCGGGGAAGGTCATAATTTACAGGAACACTCAGTTGTTCTTGTAAGAGGTGGAAGAGTAAAAGACTTACCAGGAGTTAAATATCATATTGTTAGAGGTGTTTATGATGCAGCAGGTGTCGAGAAAAGGAGAAATAGTAGAAGTAAATATGGAACAAAGAGACCCAAGGAGGCTAAAAAATGAGAAGAAGAAGAGCACCTGAAAGAGTAATTGAGCCAGATCCCAAATATAATTCAGTATTAGTTTCAAAATTTATTAACAACTTAATGTGGGATGGAAAGAAAACAATTTCAAGAAAGATATTTTATAGAGCACTTGACCTAATTCAGAAAAAAACAGGAGAGGATGGATATCAAGTATTTCTAAAAGCGATAGAGAATGTTAAGCCAGAAATTGAAGTTAGAGCAAGAAGAGTAGGAGGAGCTACATATCAAGTTCCAGTTGAAATAAGACCAAAGCGCCAAATATCCTTAGCTATTAAGTGGATTATACAAGCAGCAAGAAATAGATCAGAAAGAACTATGATAGAAAGATTAGCAAACGAATTAATTGATGCTTACAAAGGTGTAGGTAATGCAGTTAAAACAAGAGAAAATACTCATAAAATGGCAGAAGCTAATAGAGTATTTGCTCATTATCGCTGGTGAAAGCTGTTATTATAAATAATTTTGGAGATGTTGATGTTCTCGAATATAGGGAAATTGAAGATCCAAAAATTGGTCCAAATGAAGTTTTAGTTCAAATAAAAGCAGTTTCTCTAAACCATTTAGACATATGGATTAGAAAAGGGGTAAACATAAGACCAAAATTACCACATATATTAGGAGCTGATATATCGGGAATTGTAATAGATAAGGGAAGCGAAGTAAAACATATAGATATTGGAGATGAAGTAATTTTAGCACCAGCAATATCTTGCAATTTATGTTATGAGTGTATGAGTGGAAATGATAATTTTTGTAAGAACTATTCAATACTTGGGGAAAACGTATGGGGAGGATATAGAGAGTATATTAATATAAAAAGCGAGTTTGTTTTCAAAAAACCAAAGAATCTAAGTTTTATAGAAAGTTCAAGCTTTATACTCACATCATTAACAGCCTATAATGCACTTATAAGAAGAGGGAACTTACAAAGGGATGAAGTCATCTTGATAATGTCAGGAGGAAGTGGAGTTGGTTCAGTCGCTATTCAAATAGCAAAGAAAATAATAAATGCGTATGTTATTACAACTGTTGGAAATGAGGAAAAAGTTGAAAAATGCTATGCTCTTGGTGCAGATTATGTAATAAATTGGAAAAAATCTGATATTAGTGAGGAAATTAAAAAGAAATTTGGAAGAATTGACGCTGTTTTAGATCATACTGGCAAAATGCATTTAAATAATTTAATTAAAATTGTAAAAAATGGAGGTAGAATTATAACATATGGAGCAACAAGTGGACATATAGCAGAAATTGACTTAAGACACATATTCTTTAGACAAATTTCTATAATAGGTTCAACAATGGGAAAAAGGGCGGATTTATTTAAGATTATTGATTACTATGAAAGAGAAATACTAAAACCAGTTATTTATAAAGTTCTAGATCTTAAAGACGCAAGAGAGGCTCATAAAATTCTTGAAAGTGGAGAGGTTTTTGGAAAGGTTGTTTTAGAAGTATGAACGTGTATTATATCTTAAATAGATACGCTTCTGTGTTGTCTGTCCAAGAGTTTGAAGACTATATAATTGTATTAGTTCATATTCCATATAAACCAGAAGAATATTTAGCAAAAATTGAGGAAGAATTGATTAAGATTAACTACTACGTTGAAATTAAACCTTCACAAGAAAATAAGTTCATATTAAGGCTTATAAGAATTCCAAAGCCCCAAAAACAAAATTATGCATTACACTTAATTTTGTTAATATTAACAATTATTTCAACTATTATTGCAGGTGCTTTTCAAGAAGGGGTTAATCCATTCTCAAGGGATATTATAAAAGGTATACCTTTCTCTTTATCTATAATGTCTATATTAATATTTCATGAGATGGGCCATTACATATTATCTAAAAAATTTAAAGTAGACGCAACATTACCGTATTTCATACCATTTCCAAATCCACTTATTGGGACTATGGGAGCTATAATAAAGTTAAGATCAATTATTCCAAATAGAAAAGCATTATTGCATATTGGAGCTGCAGGACCCTGGTTTGGTCTTATTATAGCAATTTTCGTCTTGATAATTGGTTTGAAATTTTCAAAAGTAATACCTTTAGATGAAGCATCAAGATTAGGTTTTTCACTTGGAGAGAGTATTTTATTTAAACTTATATCTTATACTCTTCTTGGTGATACATCAGATAAAGTTGTTATTTTGCATCCAATTGCTTTTGCTGGATGGCTAGGACTATTTGTAACGAATCTAAACTTACTACCAATAGGTCAATTAGATGGGGGGCATATCGCATATTCGCTATTTGGTAAACATCAAAAATATATCTCTTATGCTGTTTGGATAGCTTTAATTGTATTTGGATTTCTCTATTGGGGGGGATGGCTTGTTTGGGCTATATTAGCTTTTGTTTTGGGAATTGAACATCCAAAACCTTTAAATGATTATACAAAACTTTCAAAGTTAGACAAATTATATGCTATTCTTTCCCTTGCTTTATTTATTTTAACTTTTACACCAAATCCAATAAAGGTATGAAGAGTGCAATAATTACAGGAGCGAGTAGTGGTATTGGAAAGGCTATAGCTTATGAGCTTGCAAAAAACAAGTATAATCTACTTTTAATATCAAGAAGAAAAAATAAGCTAACTGAAATATGCAACGATTTAGAGGAGAAATTTAAAATAAAAGTGAATTTTCTTGTAATGGATTTAAGTAAAAATAACGATTTTACATTTATTAAAAACTACTTTCTTGAAACATTTGATAGTCTAGATGTTCTTGTAAACAACGTAGGAATTGGTTATTATGGCCAAATTGAAACAATAACGTTAGAAAAAGTTGAAAAATTGTTCTGGACAAATTTGTTTTCACATATTTTTATAACAAAAGAGCTTGTTCCTATTATGAAACAACAAGGTTATGGAACTATAGTAAATATTATAAGTTTAATAGCATTTTTCCCATTAAAAAATTGGTCAATTTATAGTGCAAGTAAATGCGCTCAAATGGGATTTTTTAAGAGTTTGAGAAAAGAACTTTATAGAAATAAAATTAAAGTTATTAATGTTTATCCAGGAGCTACTGAAACTGAGTTTTTTGATAATCTAGAATTACCGTATAAATTTCCAAAGCTTGATAAAGCAGAAAAAGTTGCTCAGAAAGTTATGAAAGCTATAAAGAAAAATAAAAATAGTGAAGTTTTTATATCGTTTTCGCACTGGATTTTTCATAAGCTTTCTGTTTGGATTTAAAATTATCCATCCATTCCTTTAGAATTTTTGCTCTCTTTTCAATAGGTAAGTAATCTATAAATAAAATACCATTTAAATGATCAATTTCGTGTAATATAACTCTTGCAAATAAACCCCTTGCTTGAATCTCAACTTTTTCAAACTCCCTTGTTTTTAAATTTAATTTATGCGCCCTAACAATAGCAAAACTAGGTCTTTGAATCTTAAAATATAAATCAGGAAATGACAAGCAACCTTCTTCATCAATCTCTGAACCTTCCTTATATATTAAAACAGGATTAGCTAAAACTAAATAACCTTTTCCCTCTTTTATACCTTCCAAATCAATTGCACACATCTTATGAATCTCTCCAACCTGATTCGCGGATATTCCAAGCCCCTCATAATATCTCATTGTATCTATTAAGTCTATAGCTAATTGAAATATTTCAAAGTTAAAATCCTCAATCTCTATTGTCCTCTTTCTTAAAAAACTGTCTGGATATATTAAAATCTTTCTCACCATTATTTTATAACCTCATTTACTGCCCACTTCTTAATCTTAATAACACTATTTTCACTTTCAATAACAAAATAATCATCACCTATTATAGTTACCTCACCAATAATTCCAGATGTAGTAATAATTCTATCACCTTTCTTTATATTCCTTATCATTTGCTCTTTTCTCTTTCTCTCCCTTTGCTGTGGCAATATCAAAATTAAATATAAAACTAAAAATATGAGCAAATAAAATACAAGAAGTGAAATCCAATTTACTCCCATATTATCCTGCATAATTGAAAATTTTAAAGGTTTAAAGAATTCAAGAATGCATTAAAATTTTAAATTGAATATTTTCATTTATGCATTAGGTGTTATTAGCTTTATTTTGATTTTTTATCTCAATCCGCTCATACTAATACCCATTTTAGCAATTTTATTACTTACAAGTTTGCTTTTTATTGAGTCAAGAAAATTCTTCTTTTGGCTTATTACTTTTCTTATTGCTTTAAGACCAATTACAATAGATTTATTTTTTTGGAATAGTTATATTTTTGGTTTTAAAATCACTCACATTTTTAGCGTTTCTCTTATAATTCTTTCTTTTTACTTAATTTTAAAGTTGAAAATTAAATTAAGTGATTTTAATCTTTGGATTTTGCCAGTTATTTATTTCTTATATCATTTTTCAATGTTTCTTATATCATTTCAGTTCAGTGATGTTTACAAATCATCTGAGTACTTTTTGAGAAGTTGTGGTGGAATTCCTTTTTTCTTTTTGATAGGTTATCTTCTTGAAAAAGAAGAGGATTTTCATAAGTTTTTAAAAGCAATTTTAGTTCCTTTAATCATTCTTATTATTTTTTCTTTAGTATTTACATTTTACAAAATTGACGAATTTTATATGATAACTGGAAATCAAAAACAATTCTGGAGATTGAAACTTCTATATCACGATAGCACTCAGCTTGTTATTTATCTAACAATGGCTTTTACTATACTTTGCTATCTTTTTATAAAAGAGAAAAAGTTCTATTATTTAATCCTTATTTATTTATCAACAATTCCAATATACGCTACTCAAACAAGGTCTGCATGGACATCCTCAAGTTTAATACTTCTTTTTTTCTCATTATATCAAAGAAAATTTCATTATTTATTTCCATTTCTTTTATTCATATTTCTAAATTTTGATAGTATTATTCAAAGGTGGGAGTATGCTGGAATTGAGTTTGATGAAGAAAGTGGATTTAGTGGGAGATTAGGTATTTGGAAATTAGCAATTGCATACTTTTTAAATTCTGATATTCTAAGTCAAATGTTCGGAATAATTTTAGTTCCATTAGATACCCACAATCAATATGTTTATTGGTTAGTTTCTAATGGAATTTTCGGACTTATTTTGAATATAACTATTATATTGTCTCTTATTATAAGAGCTTTCATATTAAGCAAAAACCCTATTATTATTATGGCATTTACCTGGATATTTGTTTCAGCATTTTTTGCAAACTTTCTAAACATGCCGAATGTTTCTATATTCTTATGGTCAATTCTTGGTTATGAATTAAAAAAGAAAGAAAACCTTTCAATACCATAAGTATCCTCTATAATTTTAAAGTCATATTGCCTCAACTTTTCAGATAGATTTGGTGATATTTCTAAAATACAGCAGCCATTCCATGATAAAAAATATTTAAAATTTTCTAAAAATCTATTAAATATCTCCTCTTTATATAAAAATGCAATTTCTGGCTCACACTTAACTTTTTCACTTAAATAGCAATATTCGGTTTCAAGTACATAAGGTATATTCCAAATTATCATATCAAATTTTGATTTTATAGCATTTAGCGAATCTCCACAAAATAAAAATATCCTATCATTAAGTTTGTAATTGTTTATATTTTTTTTCGCAACTTCAAGAGCATTAAAAGATATATCATTTGCAAAAATTTTTATACTTTCTATTTCAAGAGCCAAACTTATACTTATAGCACCACTTCCTATACCAATTTCAAAAATATTTTTATAATTTTTCTCTATGATAAATTTTATTGCTATTTCAACAAGTTGTTCAGTTTCATTTCTCGGAATCAAAACCCTCTCATCAACATATAGCACAATATTCCTAAAATATGCTTTTTTAAATATATATTCTACTGGTTTTGATTTCGCTAATTTCACATATGGTTCAATTTTATTTTTTTCATCATCTCTTAAACCGCTTATCAAATAATCACTATAACTTTTATTTAAAACTTCCCTCAATATAAAATCAAATTCATATATACTCAAATCATCAAACATAAACCTTTAAAATTTTAAACTATGATTTATGAAGACTTTACAACAGAATTATTAAAAAAAGAAATAGAAATTGCTAAAATTTTAAGCCCTAAGGAAGAAAGAGAACTTATAAGGCGTGCAAAATCAGGTGATAAAAAAGCAATGGATGAACTTATTAGATCAAATTTAAGGTACATTTTAAAGCTTTCATATAAATATAGCAATTATGTACCAATCTCTTATTTAGTAAGCGAGGGCTTAAATGCACTTAAAGAAGCTATTAAGAAGTTTGATTTGAGAAAAAGAGTGCGATTGTTAACATTTGCTACTTATTATATTGAAAATGCTATGCAAAAGTTTATTACAGAACAATCTCATCCAATAAAAATCACATTAGATTATAGAGAGAAATTAGAAAAAATTTTAAAGACAATTGAAGAATTTAAAAAAGTTGAAAAGAGAGAACCGACAATTGAAGAACTTTCAGAAGCTTTAAATATGAAACCAGAAAATATAAGAAAAATACTAAATCAATATAGGAAAGCTTTTTCCTTAGATGATGTGGATGAAGAAAATGATAATAGAACGAGAGAGGAAACATTTGAAGATCCAAGTCAACTTACATTAAGAGAAAATATTGATAAAGAAATAAGATTAGAAATTGCAATTAACTTGATTAAGAGAGCATTAAACGAAAGAGAATATAAAATTATTGCCGAATATTATGGAATAGGATGTGAAAGAAAAACACTTGATGAAATTGCAAAAGAATTGAATATATCAAAAGAAAGAGTAAGACAAATAAAGGAAGAAGTTATAAAAAAATTAAGGTTTATGTATTCTGATAAACTAAGGCACATATTTTATGATTAGAATCAAGAACTTGCATAAGTCATTTGGTAACTTTAAAGTTTTAAAGGGAATAGATTTAGAAGTAAAAAATGGTGAAAGTATAGCTATTATGGGAAGAAGTGGAACAGGCAAGAGTGTTTTAGTTAAACATATAGTTGGACTATTAAAGCCAGATAAAGGAGAAGTTTGGGTTGATAATATTAGAGTTGATAAAGCAAGTATAAAAGAACTTATGAAACTAAGAAGAAATTTTGGATATGTTTTCCAGATGGGAGCACTTTTTGATTTTTACAATGTATTTCAAAATTTAGCTTTAGTTTTAATTGAGAATGGTAAAAAGGACTTAAGCTATATCAGGCAAAAAGCAATTGAAGTTATAAAAATGGTTGACTTAGATGAAAGAGTTCTAGATTTATATCCATCTGAACTTTCTGGAGGAATGCGAAAACGTGTTTCAATAGCAAGAGCTATTATTCACAATCCAAAATATATTATTTATGATGAACCTACAACAGGTTTAGATCCAATAACATCTGATTTAATTAACGATTTAATAATAAAATTAAATGACGAGCTTAAAACAACAACAATTTCAATAACTCATGATTTAAGAAGTGCTATAAAAGTTGCTAAAAGAATAGTACTTCTACAGGAAGGTTATAAGGTATTTGATGGTAGCATTGAAGAAGCATTAAATACGGATATTGAAGAAATGAGAAAATTTAGAGAATATTTTGGTCAATAATTTCCCTGTTTTTTGAAGATAAGATAGATAAAGGCAATCTAACATTTGGGGTCTTAATCAGATTTTTCTTATAAGCAATGTATTTAATTGGTATTGGATTTGTTTCTATAAATGCTAACTTAAACAATTTATACATCTTATAATGAATATCCCTAGCTTTATTAAAATTGCCTTCTAAGCAACTTTGAACTAATCCTTTCATTTCAACTGGATAAACATTACTTATTACAGAAACTACTCCAACAGCTCCAAGAGACATCATAGGAAGTGTTAAGTTATCGTCTCCACTCAAAACGTTCAAATTTTTTACTTCTAAAATAATTCTACTCAATAAATCCAAATCACTATTTGAGAATTTTAAAGCTATTACATTTTCAGAAAACTCCTCTTTTAACATTCTTATAACATCTAAAGGAATACTAATTGAAGTTCTTGAAGGAACTTCGTATATTACAACTTTCGCAGAAGTTAATAAAACTTGTTTGTAATGCTCATATAATCCACTAACATTTGGCTTATTATAATACGGTGATACTACTAATATTTTACTAAATCCCATATCTAATAATTTTTTCGTTTTTTCAATTGTTTTCTTTGTATTATTTGTCCCAACACCTACTACAAAATCAATATTATATTGCTTAATAAATTTTAGAACACTAAAAAACTCATCCTCTTCAATTGTTGGTGATTCACCCGTAGTGCCAAATATTACAATCCCATCAACATTATTTTCAATTTGAAATTCAATTAATTTTCCCAAACTTTCATAATCTACGTTTAAGTTTTCGTCAAATGGTGTAATTAGAGCAGTCCACAAACCCTTCATATTTCTTTACTACTTATCTCATAAGAGGGGAAAGGTCCAATATTTGAAAATTTTACATCCAAAACAATTCCATATTTTTTTAATTGTTTAAAGGCCTGGAAAATGGCTTCAAATAACTTATTTTCGTCCTCTGACCATATTATAGTAGAAAATGCATTTGCTTTAAATGATAAATCATAACTTTTCATAATTTTCCAAAATTCCCTAATAACTTCTCCCCTATCTCCGTCATAATTAAAAACATACAAACTAACTTGAGCTTTTGTCATTGTAGTTCAAAATTCCCCATATTGCAATAACAAAAAGAGAAATCACAAATAATATAGGTGTGATTATAATATCTCCATAAATTGTTAGAATAAGGGCAAGAATTTGCATTGATAAAGATAAAAAGAAAGCAAACCAAAATTTTTTCATTTTAGTTCCTCAAATCCATTGTTTGTAAGTCTTAAAATTTTAATGTAGCTTGAATCCTTTGATATAAGATAGTCTCCACTTACACCATTTAGTATACCATATTTTAATAAGAATTCTTTTATATCATCAGAATTTAAGGCTTCTTTCACAAGAATCCCTACATCGTATCCAATAAGAGAA
This sequence comes from Caldifarciminota bacterium, assembly GCA_039803045.1. Lineage (GTDB taxonomy): Bacteria > Hydrothermota > Hydrothermia > LBFQ01 > DSFT01 > DSFT01. Next base: position 7,976 of record JBDRXT010000002.1, on the reverse strand, counting down.
GCATTTGTAGGCTCTCTTTCATAAAGCTTTTTATAATTTTCAAAGAATTTATATTTCCTATCAAGTTTCAATAAGTAGCTCGTATAAGTTATATTTTGAAGAGATATGACATATAAGTTTTCTGATAAACCAATTATCATAGAAAAAACGTTATTTGATAACCAATCGTCAAAAACATAAACATCTTTCTTATATCCCAATTTTCTCAAGTTTAAATAAGTATTTATTGAGCTTATAAGAGCATCAGAAAACAAAATTGCTTTATAGTCTTTTATGTCTTTTAGAATTTCTGCAATGTAGGATTCTGCAACCCTATTATTTTTAATAGGAATAGTGGGAATTGATATTTGGGAATCTAAAAACTTTTTAATTGAAATGCCATTTATCGTATTTTCATATAATAGAACAAAATTTGTATCACCCTTTTGCTTAGAAAATTCTATAAATTTCAAAATACTCATATAAGTTTTGAAATTGAAAGGATATACGTAATTTCCATAAGTTCCAAGTGATATATCATAAGCTATTGGAATAATCTGAATAACTCTATTTCTCATTGAGATTTCAGCAGAAATTTTTTGATTCTTTGATAAGATTGGTCCAATTACAATTTTGGGATTTTTCTCTATAATACTTTTGTAAATTTCGCTAAAACTAATATTAGTATCAGGGTCTTCATCAAATATAATATACTTAAACTCACCCTTAATTGCTAAATCAAATCCTCTCAAAAATTCCTCTGATAAAATTTTTAACTCACCACTATCAGGCAAAATCAAAAATATAAGCATTATGCTGTTTCTTTCTCCTCCTCTAGAATAATTGATGCTTCCCTTATATCTCTTCTACCTGTTCCTGCAGGTATTAACCCTCCGATTATTACATTCTCTTTAAGTCCACGTAAATCGTCTTCTTTTCCTTCGATTGCAGCAAAAGCTAAAACTTTCGTTGTCTCTTGGAATGATGCAGCAGAAATAAATGAATCGGTAGATAAAGCAGCTCTCGTTATACCTAACAGTACATGAACATAAGTCGCGGGCTTTCCACCCCCTCTTATAACTCTTTCATTTTCTTTTTTCACTTTAACATAATCTACAATATCATCCTCAAACAAGTTAGTGCTTCCAGAATTTATAATTTTAACTTTTCTAAGCATTTGTCTTACAATTATTTCTATATGCTTATCATTAATTTCTACATCAGACATTCTATATATGCCTTGTATTTTTTCAAATAAATATTCTTGAACATAATCTTTACCTTTTATTTTCAATAAATCGTGCGGATCAATTTCTCCATCAGTAAGGGGATCGCCAGCTTCTACAAACTCACCTTCACTTACAAGTAAGTATTTTCCGTATGGTACTTCATATAATTGTGATCTTCCATCTTGTGAATTAACTTTAATCTTAAATACACCTTTTTCAAGCCCAAGGATTTCAACATATCCACTTATTTCTGAAAGCATAGCTTTATTTTTGGGAACACGAGCTTCAAATAACTCCTCAACTTTTGGTAAACCACCTGTAATATCTCTTGTCTTAGAAGTTATTTTTGGTAATCTTGCAATTACTTCGCCAGCCTTTACAATTTCCTTTCTTGAACCTTTAAGTAACTCATATGCTTTTTGAGTTAATCTTGCCTCATTAACTAATGGTATTTCCTCTATTACTTTTTTCGTTACAGGATGTATAACTTTTACTTTTGGATATAATCTTCTTTGTCTAATAATTTGAATTACATGCTCTACTTTACCTTCCTCAACTTCCTCTTTTAGTGTAACATTTTCAATTAGATCTTCAAATTCAACATATCCTTCCTTTGTTGTCATTATAGGTAAGGAATAAGGTTCCCATTCAGCTAATTTTTCACCGAATTTTACTTTTTGATTATCCTTTACAAAAATCTCACTTCCATACGGAATATCATAAACTTTCTCTTTGTTGTCTTTAGATATAATTTTGATTTTGCCCTTTTTAGTTATCACAATAAGCTTATTATCTCTTTCTATTGTATTTAAATTAATGTATTTTACTTTGCCATCGAATGGTGCTAAGTAATAGTTCTCTTCAGCAACCTTTTCAGCTACACCACCTGTATGGAAAGTTCTTAAAGTTAACTGAGTTCCAGGCTCTCCAATAGATTGAGCAGCTATTATTCCTACTGCTTCACCTATTTCTACAATTTTTCCTGTTGCTAAATCCCTTCCATAACACTTTGCACAAACTCCATGCTCTGCTTCACAGTACAAAACTGATCTTACAACTACTTCATTTATACCACTTTTTTCTATTTGATCTGCTTTTTCCTCATCTATTTCCTCATTAGCTGCTACTATTAATTCATTTGTAATAGGATGATAAACATCTTCAAGAGCAATTCTACCTAAAATTTTACTTGCAATATTAGGTCCTCTAATTGTTCTACCTCTTACCGTACCACAATCATCTATTGTAACAACTACATCTTGAGCAACATCAACTAGTCTCCTTGTAAGATATCCTGCATCTGCCGTCTTTAAAGCAGTATCAGATTGACCTTTCCTTGCACCATGTGTTGAGATAAAGTATTCCATAGTTTTTAAACCCTCTTTCAAAGATGATATTACTGGTATTTCTATAAGATCACCTATTTCTCCTTTTCTACTTGGCCTTGACATAAGTCCTCTCATAGCCGAAAGCTGCATAGTTTGAATAATATTTCCTCTTGCCCCTGAATAAACCATCATATATATAGGATTGAATCCATCTTTGTCTTTCTCAAGAGCAATTTCTAATTCATTTTTAACATTTTCAGTAGTCCTTGTCCATAGGTCTAAAACTTGTTGATAATGCTCAGCTCTTGATATCTCACCTTTTGTGAACTTCTTATTTATTTTATCAAGTTCTTTAAAAGCATTTTCAATAATATCGTATTTATTTGATGGAATTATAATATCGTCTATACCAAACGTGGTCCCAGATTTTGTAGCATATCTAAATCCCAAGTCTTTCATATCATCAAGAAATTCTGAAGTTGCCCAAGGACCAAGAAGACGATGACATTTATATACAATATCAGATATGTCTTTCTTTTTAAGCTCCCTATTTATAAACCCATAAACTTTTCTAAATTCTGGCGGCAAGATTTGATTGAATATAATTCTCCCTATTGTTGTTTCTAAAAATTCAAAAGGTGGATTATTACTAAGTGGTTCATCTTTTGATATGGGAACTTTAATAAGAGCATGTAAATCTATTAATCCAACTTCATAACTTTTCATCGCTTCTTCAATAGAATAAAATACTTTTCCCTCACCCTTAGCATTCTTCTTAACTTTCGTTATATAATTTATTCCTATTACCATATCTTGACTTGCAGTTGCAAATGGTTTACCATGAGCTGGTGAAAGTATATTATGTATAGATAGAACTAAATTATAACTTTCAAGTTGCGCTTCTGGAGATAATGGAACAAATATTGCCATCTGATCTCCATCAAAATCTGCATTATAAGCAGTACATACTAATGGATGTAACCTTATTGCTTTGCCTTCTACAATTACAGGTTCAAAAGCTTGAATTGATGGTCTGTGAAGTGTTGGAGCTCTATTCAACCAAATGGGATGATTTCTTACAACCTCTTCAAGTATCTCCCAAACTTCTTTTGTCCTCTTCCTTAGTAATTTCCTTGTACTTCTTAAATTCTCCGCAAGTCCCAACTCTTCAATTTTCCTTTCTATAAATGGTCTCCAAAGCTCTACAGCTATTTCTTTTGGAACACCCGCCTGGTACATCTTTAACTCTGGACCTACAACAATTACACTTCTTGCAGAATAATCTACTCTCTTACCGAGTAAATTTCTTCTAAGTAATCCTTTCTTTCCTCTAATATCATCTGAAAGAGATTTTAGTTTTCTGTTTCCTCTTCCAAGAACTGGTTTTTTCCTTCTAGAGTTATCTAAAACGGCATCTACCGCTTCTTGCAGCATTCGCTTCTCATTTATTAGTATAGTTTCTGGTGTTGAAGCATCAGCTAAAATAAATTTTAATCTTTGATTTCTATATATAACTCTTTTGTACAAATCATTTAAGTCACTTGCAGCGAATCTTCCACCTTCAAGCGCTACAAGTGGTCTAAGGTCAGGTGGTATTACCGGCAATACTTCAAGTATCATCCATTCGGGTTTTACACCAGATTCTACAAAAGATTTTACTATTCTTAGCTTTTGTAAAATTTTCTTTCTTATGAGTGGAGATTTTTCTATTCTTAACTTTACAGAAAGTTCTTCTAATAATTTCTCTAATCTTGTTTTATTTCCTTCAACAGTTTCAGAAAGTTCTGCTAAAAGCTTTTTTATCGTTTCTGCACCCATTCCTGCCTCAAATGCATCTTCTCCATAATCCCTAACTAATTCCTTATATCTTGCAGTTGATATAACTTCACCTTTTTTAATTCCTGGAACTTTTCCAGGATTTATAACAATATATGAGTTATAGTATAACACATCTTCAAGGTTAGCTCTTGAAATATCAAGAAGTGTTCCTATAATAGATGGGGGTATTTTATAAAACCATATGTGAGCAACAGGAACAGCAAGTTCAATGTAACCCATTCTTTCTCTTCTAACTCTTGATTCTGTTACTTCTACATGACATCTATCGCATATTACTCCTGCATATTTCCTACCCTTATATTTTCCACAACTACATTCATAATCCTTAATTGGTCCAAATATTCTTTCACAAAACAAACCACCAGGCTCTGGTTTTTGGGTTCTATAATTTATCGTCTCAGGTTTTTTTATTTCGCCAAGTCCATATTCACCCCTTTCTCTCCCCTTCATCTCAGCATACGACCAAGTTTTTATTGTTTCAGGATCAGCTAATTTTATTTTTATAGACCTGAGATATCTTGGAGATATTTTTGTTAAAATCTCTTCTTTTGCTCTTTCAATCATATTTTTCTCTCCTTTTTATAATTTATTTCAATATCTATACAAAGTCCTCTAAGTTTCTTAATAAGAACATTAAATGATTCGGGCATACTTGGCTCTGGCGGCAAATCACCTCTTACTATTGATTTATATAATTGGGTTCTACCTATTACATCGTCACTTTTTACAGTTAATAATTCTTGCAAAGCATAAGCAGCTCCATGAGCCTCTGCTGCCCAAACTTCCATCTCCCCAAATCTTTGCCCCCCAAAATGAGCTCTTCCACCAAGCGGTTGTTGCGTAATAATTGAATAACTACCAACACTTCTTGCATGAATCTTATCCTCAACCATATGCACTAATTTCATCAAATACATATAACCAACTGTACAAGGATAATCAAAATATTCCCCCGTTCTTCCATCTCTCAACTTTACTTTACCATCTTCTGGTAAATTTGCTAGTCTAAGTTGATTTTTTACTTCCTCTAATGTAAGACCTTCAAATACAGGACAAGCATATTTAATTCCCTTTTCTACTAATAATTGTGCATAAGCTAAAATCTCGGTATCTTTAGCATTTTTCAAAAATTCAATAAACTCAATATCTTTATGAGGTTTATAAACATTTAATAAAAACTCTCTAATTTCACTTATGTTTCCATTCTTTAAGATTTGTTTTAACTTTTTGGTAAGTTCAACACCAGCCCATCCAAGTAATGTTTCTAAAATTTGACCAATGTTCATTCTCGAAGGAACACCGAGAGGATTTAATACAACATCAACTACTTCTCCATTATCCAAAAATGGCATATCTTCAATAGGTAGAATAATTGAAACAACTCCCTTATTTCCATGTCTTCCTGCTAGTTTATCACCAATTGCAAACCTTCTCCTTTGAGCAATATAAACTTTAACAAGTTGAATTATTCCTGCAGGAAGTTCATCACCTTTCTCTATTCTATCAATTTCTAATTTATAGTTCTCTTCAATCGTTTTTATAAACTCTCTAGCTTGCTCATAAAATCCTTTTATTTGAGAAATAACTTTCTTGTCACTTATACAATCTTCAGAAAATAATAATGACATAGGATTTAAAACCTTTTCCTTAGAAAACTTTTCACCAGCCTTAAAAACAACGTTTCCTTCACTATCTAATATATCTTTTTTGAAAATTTTGTTTGAAAGTTTTTCCTCTAATAGTTCAATTAATCTTTCCCTCACACGTTTTAAGTCTGCTTTATACTTTTCTTCTGCTTTTTTCTTTCTTTCTTCTATAATTTTCGTTGTAAGTTTGCTCTTTGAAAATTTAGTCAGGATTAATACATTTATGACTGTTCCACTAACACCTGGGGGAACTCTTTTTGATGTATTTCTATATCCTTTGGTTTTTTCACCAAATATTGCTTGTAATAATTTTTCTTCTGGTGTTAATTCCCTTTCACCTTCTGGTGTAATCTTTCCAACGAGAATATCATCTGTTTTTACTTCTGTTCCAATCCTAACTATTCCAAATTCGTCCAAATTTCTTAAAGTTTCTTCACTTTCATTAGGTAAATCTCTTGTTATTTGCTCTGGTCCAAGTTTTGTTTCCCTTACTTCAACTTCATAATCATCTATATGTATTGATGTAAAAACATCATCTTTCCAAATTCTTTCAGAAACAACAATTGCATCCTCAAAATTATAACCATACCAAGGAACAAATGCAACGAGTAAGTTCTTACCAAGCGATAATTCCCCATCTTTTACAGCAACCATCTCAGCTATTATATCACCTTTTTTAACTTTTTGACCAACTTTTACAACAGGTGTATGATGTATAATTGTTCCTTGATTAGATCTTTGGAATTTAGTAAGTTTATATTCATCTATTCCAAAGAAGTCATCCTCTTTTTCATCCGGTAAAACTATTATCTTATATGCATCTACATATGTTACTGTTCCATCCCTTTTTGCCAAAATAAGGGTTCCAGAATCTTTAGCTATTTTTGACTCCATACCCGTTCCAACTATAGGAGGTTCTGGTATTAACAACGGAACAGCTTGTCTTTGCATATTCGAACCCATAAGAGCTCTATTAGAATCGTCATGTTCTAAGAATGGGATTAAAGAGGATGAAGGAGAAACTACTTGCCTTGGTGAAACATCAATATAGTTTACCTCTCTTGCAGATACTATCTTATATGTTCTCTTATGTCTTACAAGTACTCGCTTTTCTTCTATTTTATTATTGTTTATTTTAATGTCTGCGCCTGATATTTTATAATCAATCTCTTCATATGGCGCCACATAAACAATCTCATCTGTTATTATTCCATTTTTAACCTTTCTAAGAGGTGTTCTAATAAAACCAAAATCATCAATTTTTGCATATGTTGTTAATGATAAGACTAAACCAACATTTTGACCTTCTGGCGTTTCAATTGGACAAATCCTTCCATAATGTGAAGGATGCACATCTCTTACTTCAATTCCTGCATTTTCTCTTGAAAGTCCACCTTTTCCAAGAGCAGATACTCTTCTCTTATGAGTAAGCTCAGATAAGGGATTTGTCTGATCTAAAAATTGTGAAAGTGTATCTGTTGTAAAAAAATTCGTAATTGAGGCTGTTATAAGTTTTGGATTAAATAAGCTTTTTGGAGTAACATCTTCAGATTCAGTTAATAATTTTTCTTTAATTGCTTTTGAAGCTCTTATTAATGAGTTTCTAATATGTTCGTAAAGCCTCTCACCAACTCTTCTTATTCTTCGATTTGAAATATCATCAACATCATCCTCTAATTCTTCACCTCTATATAAATCTAAAAGCCTCTTTATTAGAACAATAAAATCTTCTCTTGTTAGTGAAAGTTTATCATATGGTGGTGATTTAAATCCCTTTTCTTCATGCTTTAACCTTAAATTTAATTTATATCTTCCAACTTCACCAAGAAATAGTTTATCTCCACCAAAAAAGAAATCTTCTACATAATCTTTTGCATCCTGTACACTCTTAGGTGGTGTATATCTTAGTACTCTATATATATTTGCTAATGATTTTTGAACATCTTTTATCCTAT
>JBDRXT010000001.1:0-35377 GCA_039803045.1 Caldifarciminota bacterium | reverse complement strand
TATTCATCTCTAAAAAATAAAAGTTCTTATTTTCATCTAAAATAAACTCAACTGTTCCAACATTATAGTAATTTATTGCTTTTGAAAAATTAATAGCACTCTCAATTAATTTTCCTCTAACTTCATCGTTAATTGATGGACTTGGAGATTCTTCAATTATTTTTTGATGCCTTCTTTGAATTGAACATTCTCTTTCACCAAGAGCAAAGTAATTTCCATATTTATCAGCAATAACTTGAACTTCTACATGTTTTGGATTTAATATGTATTTTTCAAAATAAACTGTTCCATCTCCAAAAGCACTATATGCTTCTTGTGTAGCTATTTTATAATTTTCTAATAACTCACTTTCATCAAAAACTATTCGCATCCCTTTTCCACCACCACCTTTTGAAGCTTTTATAATAAGAGGATAACCTATTTCTTTAGCATATTTTTTTGCTTCACTATAAGAATTAATACTTGGTGAGCTTGGTAATATTGGAACATTTGACTTTTTAGCAATTTCCTTTGAAACAATCTTATCACTAGCTAATTCCATACTCTTATAACTTGGCCCTATAAAAATTAACCCTGCTTCTTCAACTTTCCTAGCAAATATTGGATTTTCTGATAAAAATCCGTAACCTGGATGTATTGCATCACAATTGGATTTAATAGCTATTTCAATTATTCTATCCATATTCAAATAACTTTTTAGACTTTCTGAAGGACCCAAATAATAAGCCTCTTCACTTAATAAAACATGCAAAGAATTTCTATCAGCTTCTGAATAAACCACAACAGAATGCACTTTTAATCTTTTAAGTGTTCTTAAAATTCTTACAGCTATTTCTCCTCTATTTGCTATAAGAACTTTTTTTATCATCGCTTATAAATCTTCCACGATTTAAAATTTTAAAGCTCTAAATTATAAATGTATCCTTTAAAATTTCAAAATGACAATATTAACTCCCCAAGAATCATATAAAGAGTTGGTGAAAATATCAAAAAAATTAACTTATATCTCATCACTTATTGCAATATCAGGATGGGATGAAAGAACTTATATGCCAAAGGACGGTTTCAAACATAGAGCTGAGGCTCATGCCATAATTGGAGAGTATATATATGAAGAATGGACAAAAGATTACGTTGGAGAGTTAATAGAAAAAGCAAAACAGGGTGAATTAGATGAAATTCAAAAAGCGAATTTATATTGGTGGGAAAAGAAATATAAAGAACAAAAGAAAATACCAAAAGAATTATTAATAAGACATATAAAAACTTCAACCTTAGCATATCATGTTTGGAAGGAAGCAAGAGAAAAGGACAATTTTGAATTATTTAAACCATATTTAAAAGAAATTGTTGAAATTTTAAGAGAAGAGGCTCAAATACTTGGATATAAAAACGAACCTTACGATGCTCTTATTGATAAGTATGAACCAGAAATGACAGCCCAAGAAATAGCAAATATTTTTCAACAACTAAAAAGTGAAACACTTAGACTGTTAAATAGGATAAAAAATGAAAATAAAGATTTTAAGAGTTATGTACTGAAGGGAAATTTTGATAAGGAAAAACAAAAAGAATTTTGTAAGTTTTTACTTGAAAAAATTGGATATGATTTTAATAAAGGTAGATTAGATGAAACAGCACATCCTTTTGCTACAAGAATATTGCCAAATGATGTCAGAATTACTACAAGATTTTATGAAGATAATATAAGTTCAAGTATATTTGGAACACTTCACGAAATGGGTCATGCATTTTATGAAATGGGACTTAACGAAGATCACTTTGGAACACCTGTTGGTGAAAGCGTTTCATTAGGTATACATGAATCTCAGTCAAGATTTTGGGAAAATTTCATAGGTAGAAGCTTAGCTTTCTGGGAAGTATTTTATGATAGCTTGAAAAAGTTTTTCCCTCAATTTGAAAATGTTAAGTTAGAGCATTTTTATTTAGCAATAAATGAAATAAGACCTTCATATATAAGAGTTGAATCTGACGAGCTAACATATAACTTACATATTATTTTGAGATTTGAACTTGAGAGAGATGTGATAAATAAGAAAATAGAGGTTGACGATTTGAAAGATGCTTGGAATGATAAGTTTGAAAAACTTTTTGGATTTAGACCAAGAAGTGATAAAGAAGGTATTTTACAAGATGTTCACTGGTCTTCTGAAATGGGGTATTTTCCAACTTATACTCTTGGTAATTTAAATGCTGCACAATTTTTTCATAAAATAAACAATGAACTTGGAAATATTTATGAACTTGTTAGAAAAAGTGATTTTAAAACGATTTACAATTGGTTAAAAGATAATATTTATCAAAAGGGATCCTTATATAAACCTCAAGAATTAGTCCAAATTGTTACAGGTGAGAAAACAAATCCCAAGTACTTAATTAATTACCTTGAAAACAAAATTGAAAATTTATTAAACATATACTAATAGCTTTAAAATTTTAGGCTTGCGGGAGTGGCGGAACTTGGCAGACGCGCCAGATTTAGGATCTGGTCCTGAAGAAGGGTGTGGGTTCAAGTCCCACCTCCCGCATATGAAACTATTAATATTTGATTTTGATGGAACATTATTCGATACTTCTCTTGGTCTTACCTTAGCAATAAATGAACTATTAAAAAAACAAAATAAAGAACTTCTAACAAGGGAGCAAGTAAAAAAATCTGTTGGAGGAGGTATCGAAGCCACTTTAAGGGAAATTTTTAAGGAAGATTTCCAAGCCAAATTAATTGATGAGTTTAATGATATTTATAGAAATTATATGTTTGAGGGACTTGTAGCTTATACAAACGTAATTGAAACTTTAAGAAAAATTAAAGAGGAGTTAAATGTTAAAATTGCTATTTATAGCAATAAGTCTAAGTTCTTCATAATTGAAATTTTAAGAAGATTTGATATTTATAATCTTTTTGATGAAATTATAACGATTGACGATGGATTTAAAAAGCCGGATAAAAAGCCGATTGATTATTTAATTGAAAAATATAAGATAAATAGGGAGAAAGTTTATATTATTGGTGATAGTTGTTATGATGTTGAAAGTGCAAGAATTTCTAATGTTAAAAGTATATTCGTAAATTGGGGATTTGGTGAAAATTGTAATGCTGACTTTACAGTTAATGAACCTTCTGAAATATATAATATAATAACTTCAGTATAGCTAAATTTTGTTTATGAAATGTTTTATAAGCCTTGTCAGTTTTAAGCGATAGAAAAATTAAGTCCAAAATATCTGAATTTTCAAAATTTTGAGAAATTTTATTAAACTTCTTTGCCATAAACGATGGTTTGATATATTTATCTAAATTGAGATTAGAATATAGCAAGTTTAACAATACTCTTAAAATGTATGAGTTTGTTTCAATATATTTCTTTGTGTTTTCAATGAGTTTAATTGATGAAATTAAATTGCCACTTTGCAAGTAATTTAAAAATTCATAAATATCTGAATTTTCATTTCTTGTAATGATAAATTCAAAATTCTCTAATCCACTTAAATAAATTTTTTCAATCTCATTACTAGAACCCCTTAAGTCTGGAGGAAGTGATTGAAACAAAATTTCAAATTGTTCAGCATTCAAATTTAATTTTAACTTATTAAGTTTTTGCCTAAGCCATTTTCTCTTTTCATCTAAATTTAAATATCTCATCAATACGATTACGTAGTTTTGGGGATTTGAAATATTCTTTCTTATAAATTCTTTAGCTTCATTCTCAAGTTTTTTTGGATTATTTTCAAATATATCTAAGCTTGAATATAAAATAATTTTGTTAATATTTTCTTTCAAGAGCAATTTCCAATTTTTCATCTTTTCAAAATCCCTTAAGATTACAAGCTTAATCTTTGAATCAAAAATTTGTGTTGATTTTAGAAAACTTAAAATTTCATCTATTGTTGTTTCATCTCCAAAAAAAATTTTTTTCTCATAATTTACAAACTTTTCCAAAATTGATTTTAATGGATAATCTTCTGGACCCAATAGTATAAAAATGTTTTTGTTTTCATATTCTTTAAAGTTTTTCAAAAATTCAATATGAGTTAGCATAAATTATTAAACCATTCCTCGAAGCAGAAAGTAAATATTTATCATAAACAACAATATCAAACAAAACATCTCCCATATATTCGGGAGCTCTATAACGAGCAACTTCTCCTTCAACAATTGTTTTTCTTCCAAGCTTAAATTCACTCTCCACTCTATCTAAGTCAAAAATTCTTACACCACCTTTACCTGAAGCTAAATATAAATAATTTCCTCTCAAATATAATCCAAGAGCTTCTCCAATTCCAATATATCTTATGATTGGTTTTATATCTTTTGGATTACTAACATCAAAAACATATAATCCATATTTTGCAAAACCTACGTATGCTCTGTTGTTATAGTATTTTACAGCAACTGCAAATGTTGTATCTCCAAGAGAATATGAACCTACTAATCTTATGTTATTTACATTTGAGATGTCTAATATTACAAGTCCTCCAGGTCCATCTGCTACATATGCATAATTTCCAACCACATGTACCCCCCTTGAAAAACCAGGTGTTTTAAAATGAGATACAATTTGAGGTTGTTTTGGATTTGAGATATTAAAAACTGTTATACCAGATTGAGCATCTGCCATAAATAAGTAATTACCTTTAATATCCAAATATAAGGCAGAATCTCTTGATGGAGTTTGTGAAACAATTTGTGCAGTATAAGGATCTGTAATATCTATAATTACAAGTCCTCCTCTTCCACATGCCACGTATAAATAATTTTCTTTTACTTTAAGACCAATTGGCATGCAATCTAATTTAATTTCAGGGGCAATACCAAGTTGTTTAACATCCGAAAAATCAATTATGTATATACTCTTTAAGGAGCTTAAGTAAGCGTAATTATTTTTTACTTCAATTCCAACAATAGGTTTACTTGATTTCCATCTAGATATAATATTTAAGTTCAAACTATCCCCAAATCTTAAACTATCTGTATTTTGAGAGACTAGGAAAAATAGCATAGTTTAAATTTTAAAGGTTTTGCTCTTTACTTTAAAATTTTCAGGATATGAAAAGATGCCCAGTGTGTAATGTATTCATGAATGAAATTAATGTAATGGTATATGGCTTGATAGAGGTGAGTTTGAAAAAATAGTTCAAAGAATAAGAGAAGTTGAAAGGGATTGGGAAGAAGATTATAAAAGATTTGGATATTATGATAATGAATATTACAAGAAGAAGAAAAAGAAGTGGACAGATATATTTGACATTTTTGATTAATATTTAATCTGTTCAAAAAATTTTAAAGTTTATTGATTAAATCTTTTTGCGTTTAAGTACGGATTGCCCTCAAATATTGCAGAGATTACCGCAATTATATCAACTCCAAATTCTAATAATATTTTATAATTATTATGATTTATACCACCAATTGCTACAATAGGAACTCTCAATAAGCTTTTAGCCCATTGAAAAATCTTTAAAGTTTTTAAAACTTCCCTTCTTTTTGTTTTTGAAGAAAATACTGAGCCAAATGCAACATAACTTGCCCCCATACGCTCAAATTTAATTGCTCTCTCTAAATCTCCATAACAGGAAACACCAATAATTTTATTTCCTAACATTTCTCTTGCAAATTGAAAGTAATAATCCTCATCTTCCCCAAGATGAACTCCATCAGCATTTACTTCTTTTGCCAATACTACATCATCATTTATAATAAGAGGTACTTTATATTTCTTTGTGACTTTTTTTAATCTTTTTGCTCTTTCTAATTTTTTATCAAAAGGTAAAAACTTATCTCTCAATTGAACAATTTTAGCCCCACCTTCAATAGCTTTTTCAACACTTATTTCAAGTTCTTCATCCCTAATCAAAAACTCATCAGTTATTACGTATAATTTCATTCAATTTCGTCTATGTTATCATAATATAAAATCCTATCCTTGAACATTCTCATTAATATTCCAATTGGTAAAAAGTTATAATCGTAATCAAATTTTCTCGTATAAATTACAATATCTGCTTTCTTAAATTTCGATTTAGCATAATTTACAGCATCTAATACTCCTCCAATACTATCAACAAGACCTATATTCTTAGCATCTGAACCAATCCAAACTCTTCCTTTTGCTATTTTTCTCAAAGAATCAACTTCAATATTTCTTCCTTCTGAAACTACTTTTAAAAACTTCTCATAGCCGTATTTTAGTTCCTCCCTCAATTTAGATATTTCAAAACTGTCTAAAACTCTCCCACTAAAGATATCCGAATGTTCAAATATTTTAAATCTATCATAATTAATATAAAGCTTCTTTTTAAAAAATCCATCTGTTGCTAAATATCCTCCAAGAATACCAATTGAACCAGTTATTGTTAAGTTATTTGCAAAAATTTTATTTGCATATGCACTTATATAATATCCACCACTTGCAGCAACATTAGCCATAGAAATAATTACAAGCTTTTTCTTTGATAACTTCTTTATTTCATTTGATATTATATCACTCATAAATGCAGATCCCCCTGGACTATTAATCCTAATGATTACTGCTTTTACTGAGTTGTCTTTTTCTAGCTTTTCAAGTAATCTTGCAAAATTTTTACCTATAGTTGTACTATTGTCAAATACATTATATAAGTCCTTGTCAATAATGGGACCTTCTACAAATAAAAGTGCTATCTTTTGCTTAAATTGATCCTCCCACTCATATGAAGCATAGTTTTTTAATTTTGAAATTCTATACTTTTTAAGCAATTCATTCTCGTATTGGATATCATCTATAAGATTTAGTTTTTTAGCATCTTCTGGATTTATCCATATTCCAAAATTAAACAAACTATCTAAATTTTCAATTTTTCTTGAACTTAAAATATCTTGCTTTATTTTTTCATACATTACTTTCAATATTCTCTCTCTTTGCTCTCTATCGTATTGACTTGCATTAGTTCTTGTAAATGGTTCTATAGCACTCTTATACTCTTCAAAGTGCTCAAATTGAACAACAATTCCTAAACTATCAAGAAGTTCTTTATAATACTCTCTCTTCATATAAAGACCTGATAAATATATTGAACCATTCGGATTTATAACAATTTTTTTACAAGCAGTTGCTAAGTAATAGTTCTTGTAATTATATTCGTCAGCATAGCAAATAATTTCCTTATTTGAATTCTTTATCAAATTTCTAATTTCTTCAATCTGACTTAAACTTAATCTTGCATTTGATAATTTCAAAATAATACCCTTTACATCTTCACTTTTAAGACTTTTCTCTAAGTTTGAAATAAATTCATAAAAGTTTTCAGAATATTTTCCAATTTTAATAAATTCAAAACCAGGAAGTTTATCTACTTTATCTTCACTGTATTCTAAAACATTAATTTCTGAGTAATATTTTCTCTTTATTTGGCCTGGTAGCTTATCAAGTGTTATTTCAAAAATGAAATTGCTATCACTTCTTGCTCCTAATAAAACATTTTCAAAAGCAAGATTTATGCCAATCATATAATTTCTATTAATCAAGTTGTAATTTGTATAAATTAGCACACTTTTTAAATTAAGTCCAGCACTTATCAAATTTAGTTTGAATGTATCTTTATAATATGCATCAAACGAAATTTCTAAAATACTTTTTGAAAATGGTCTTAATGTTACTGAGTAAATATCCTTATAATACCCAAGTGACAAGAATCTAAATGGTCTATAGAGTATACCTGGATTCAAAACTTTCAAATTGTCATTATAGGAAACCCCTAAGGAAAATCCCCTAATTGATGTGGATATAGCAAATATTGTGCTAAAGTTATCTTTAAATATACCAATTCCCCCTAAGTTCAAACCGTAAATCCAAGAATTATTTTTTAAATTATATGAAAGTAGAAATGAAGAATAATAACTTGAAAGCCCAGCAGGATTTGAAAATATACTTTGTGATCCTCCAACAGCAGATACACTTCTTGAAAAATAAAAATTTATTAAAATTTCAAGCATATTTTGAAAATTTTAAAGACTAAATTTTTTATTCTTAATTAAACCAAGACCCATTATTACGAGAAGTGTTAAAAATACAAAGTATATTGGACTAATATATGGAAAAATATAGCTTAAAGTAGTTAAGACTGCAAGGATAAAAAAGCCAAAAGCGTAAGCTAAATAATCATTCTTTGCAATTAGTTTTCCAATTATAACAATTCCATAAGTAAGGCCAATTGCAATTAATAATAGAGCAATAATTACATAAATAGGAATTGCAAGAAGTGTAAGAAAAATAATAATTAGAAGAACAACCAAAATTGCTATAAGATAAAAAGGAAGAATTATAATTCCGATTATCGTAATAATTAGAGCAATAGAACCAACAATAAGAGCTAGAATAAAAGCCAAAAGAACAAACCCAAATACAAGAAATAAGACAATTGGTAATATTGGTATAATTATCAAAAGAATAGCTAATCCAGTAATTATTGTTTTTAGAGGATTTTGGCGAAATCTCTCAAAAAATTCATCTATCTTTCTTTTTGAAAAGAGAAAAATTAAGAATGTTATAACAAAAATTGATAACAGTAAAATTAATATGCTTATTCTTTTGTCTAATTTTCTCTCAAACTTTATTTTGTTGTTTTGTAAAACAAAAGGAAGAGAATTTATAGAAATAATGCTCTTTTCACCTTCAATTTCTCCTTTATTTTCAAAGTTCGCAGCAACAATTGAAACATTTCCATTTATGTAACCATTTTCTTTTATTTTCACCAAAAGTCCAATAAGAGAAACATCACCATAAATAGAACCTTTTATAACAATGCTTTTGGAGATTGCCGAAAGATTGCCTCTTATCTTACCAAATATATTACAACTATCGCCAAATACAGAAACTGAGCCTTTTACTTCTCCCTCTTCAAGTATAACAAGTGAACCATTCTCAATTGAAACATCTCCATTTACATTCCCGGATATAACAACATCCTGATCCTTTATTTTGATATTCCCAGATGTATCCGAAATTTGCAAAATTGAAAATAACCATAACATATTGAATAATTTTAAAGCTATATTAAAACTCACTTAATAACTATAAATAACAAAGCTTCAAAAATTATTACTAAAATTATTACAATTTCAAGAAATTCTAATCTCCTATTTGAGACTTGAGTGCTTAAGAAGTTGTATATCTCAAATAGTGTTCTTTCTTTACTATCAATACTTCTTTGCCAGTTATAAGCTCCTAAAATCTCAAGCATTTTTGAATAAATCTTTGCAAAATAAGAATCTTCTACAATTTTTAAGCTATTCAAAATCATTTCTTTTGCTTCAGTTATTTCATTATATAGAAATAGTAATCTTTTTAAAACTCTTTGGTATTTTCTATATTCAAATACTGAACTCTTAAAGCTTTCTATTGTACTATAAGTTTCTTCAAGAACACCATCAAGATAACTGTCATAATATCTTAACTCCAAAAGCTGTGCATTAGCAAATTCGATTAAATCTGGAACATCCATAATCCCATCGGGTTCATAAACAAATCCACTATCCCAACTTAAAACTACTAAATCTTCATCAGAATATGAAAACTTATTTCTCAGGAGATTTGTTTTTGTTTGCTCACTTAGATTATATTTTTCACCAAGTAATAATCTTGCAATATCAATCTCCTCAAGAATTTCGTAATTTTTTAACTTTCTTTCAAAATCCTGAATATAAACAATTGTGTAATCTTCATAATCTCCATATATAGATGGTTTTTTAAAGTAAATTTTGTATTTTTCAAATAACTTGTTTAAGTAAAACTTGCAAATTTCATCAATTTCTTCACTTTCTAAAACCTCCCTAAAAATCTCGTATAATTTTTCAACTTCAATATCTTCCAATATAATCTTAAGAATTAAACTTATTGCTCCAAACTCATAAAACTTTGCAAATACTTGAGTATTTAATTTCTTAAGTAAAATTTCTTCTAAGAACAAGACCGCAGGTGGATTTCTAAGATAAATCAATCTTTTACCAAATTTTTTCGAAATTTCTGTTCTTGATATTTGAATCTTGTTTAAGTCTATTTCACTTGCAACATCGTAAATTCTAAAAGCTAAAATTGAACCTCTTAATATTTTCATTTTTTTAATATTTTCCTTATAACTTCTTTAGCTTTTTTCAAACTTAAATAAGCTTCTTGTGGGATTTCATATCCTTTTTCTTTTAGTTTATTGAGAAGTTCTATTTGTTTTTGAGAAGGTTTTGAATGTTTTTCAATCCACTTAGATAATTTTTTTTGACTTTTTAAAATTTCTTCATCTAATTTTAAATTTAAGCTTTCTGCTAATTTTTGGGCAATTTCTATTTGCTTTTGGGTAGGTGGCTTATTCTTATCAAGCCATTTTGATAATTTTCTTTTATCGCTTTTAACTTCTTCATCTAATTCAATATTTAGCTCATTAGAAATTTTTTGTGCAAGTTCTAATTGTTTATCACTTGGTTTATTTTCCCTAATTTTTATTTCAACATCTTTTAATTTTTCATAAATCTCTTGAGCAACAATTTTCCAATCTAACTTCCCCTCCTCTACTAAATCAAGTTTTTCTTCCATCTTTGCTGTAAAACCATAATCAATTACCCAACTATATTCTCTACTTAACCAATCAATTAACTTTTCACCAAGTTCACTAGGATAAAGAATTCCATTTTTAACTTTAACGTACTTTCTCTGTTTTAATGTTTTGATTATTTGAGCATAAGTTGATGGTCTTCCAATAGAAAGTTTTTCAAGCATTTTTATTAAAGAACCTTCAGTATATCTACTTGGAGGTTGTGTTTGTTTTTCTAATAATTCAACTTTAATGTATTCTAAAATTTCATTTTCTTTTAAATTAGGAATTATCTCCATTTCGGGCAAATCATATAGTTTTCTCCAACCTTCAAAAACAAGATATTTACCTTGAGCTAAAAGTTCATAATTTCCAACTTTTATTATTACATTTAATTTTTTCCAAATAGAACTTTCCATTTGACTTGATATAGTTCTATTCCAAATAAGTTCATAAATCATAAGAGCTTTTTGGGGTAAATTTAGTTTTTTCGGTTCTCTAGCTTGACTTATAATTGAAGGTCTAATTGCTTCATGTGCTTCTTGAGCAAATTTCTTTGATTTAAAAGTGCGAATTTTATTAGCAACATAGTCTTTCCCAAAATTTTGCTTAATATACTCTCTTATTTTAAAAATTATATTTTCGTTTATTTTCACACTATCTGTTCTATGATATGTAATATAACCACTCTCATATAGAAATTGAGCAATTTTCATAGTTTCTTCTGGACTAATTTTTAAAATTTTGTTTGCATCCTCTTGAAGTGTAGCAGTTCTATATGGAGCTGGAGGACTCTCTTTTTCTTCGATCTGGTTTATAGAATATACTATGTGCTTATTTTTCTTAATTTCTTCAACTATTTTTTCTGCTTCTTGTTTATCATATATGTTTTGGGGAAACTTTGCAATAAATTCTATATTTTCCTTTCTATAAACAACTTGAATTTGATAATATGTTACAGGTTTAAAATTTCTTATTTCTCTTTCACGTTCAACAATTAATCTTAATGCTGGACTTTGAACTCTTCCAACAGACAGTTTACCCCCAAGTGTTTTACTAGCTAATGGAGATAGGAAATATCCAACAATCCTATCTATAATTCTTCTTGAAAATTGGGAATAAACTCTATTATAATCTAAATCTCTGGGATTTTTGAGAGCTTTTATTACTTCCTCTTTAATTATAGCGTGCAATTCAATTCTTTTATAATTTTTTGGTTTTGTTCTATCTACTATATGATAAGCAATTGCTTCTCCTTCCCTATCAGGATCTGTTGAAATATAGACAATCTCTGCTTTTTTCACTAATTCCCTTAACTCTTGTATTATTTTAGATTTACCTTTAATAGGTAAAAATGTCATTTTAAAGTCATTAAGATCAACCCCAATTTCTTTTTCTGGTAAGTCTACAATATGCCCAAGCGTAGCTTTTAGTAAATAACCTTTCAAGAACTTACTAATTGTTTTAGCTTTTGAAGGGCTCTCAACAATAATTATCTTCATAATCTCAAAATACTATCTAAGAGACTTTCATTAATATTTCCACCACTTAATATAAACATTCCACTTGAAATATCTAATTTTTCAAATAAAAAAACTGCTATACTTATCGCTCCCGCACCTTCTAAGATTAATCCAAGATTATTATATGCCCACTTTATAGCTTGTTTAATTTCATCCTCTTTTACTAATATTACATCCTCTAATCTTTCTTTTAATATTTTAAACGTTAAGCTGCTTGGATATTTTAATCTTATACCATCTGCAATAGTTTCTTTTGGCTCAAATTTAACAATTTTATTACTCTTAAAAGAATAAAAAAAGCTTGGGGCATTTTCAGAAACTAATCCATAAATTTTAACTTTTGGTTTTTTTTGCTTAATGTAAATTGAAATTCCACTAGCAAGACCTCCTCCACCAATTGGAATAAACAAATATTCAAAATCATAATTTTCAATTTCTAATCCAATTGTGCTTTGACCTTCAATAATATCTAAATCATCATACGGATGAACAAATAATAAATTTTCACTTCTTGCTAACTCCTTGGCATAATTTAAGCTTTCATTTAAATGTTCTCCATAAAAAATTGGTTCGTAACCATAATATCTAATTTTATTAATTTTAACCTCAGGGGTATTTTTGGGGACTATAATCTTTACATTTTTAATGTTTAGGTCAGAGCATGCTTTTGCAACTGCTTGAGCATGATTTCCACTCGATGCACAAACTACTCCATTGATATTAATGTTTTTTAAAATTTTATTATAAGCACCTCTTGGCTTAAAAGAACCAGATTTTTGTAAATTTTCAAGTTTAAAATAAAAACTTTTGTATTTTATCACAGGTGTTTTTCTTATATAATTTTTTATTCTTTCATAAGCTTCTTTTGTATTTATCATAATGGGCGTGCCCCGACTTGAACGGGGGACCTCCATCGTGTGAGGATGGCGCTCTCACCAACTGAGCTACACGCCCTTTTCTCTTAATTCTTTTAATAACTCTTCCATTTCTTCTTTTATATGCCAGGGCATTTGAGCATAAACATCTTCAAACGTTGTTTCAGGTCCAGGAATTGGCCTTTTTTCTGCTTCGTCAATAGCTTTATTTAATTCCTCTTCTATTTGCTCATCTAACTCTTTTTCCCATTTTTCATTCCAAATACCAATCCTGCTTAAATATAATCTAGCCCTTTTTATAGGATCCCAAGTTTTTTGCCAATATTCAAGTTCCTTAATATCTCTATATCTATCAGCTTGATCTGCAGTTGAGTGTGAACCATATCTATATGTTAATGCTTCAATTAAAACCGGTTCTTTGTTATGGGCTTTCTCAAATGCTAATTTAGTAACTGCATAAACTGCTAAAAAGTCATTTCCATCAACGTAATATCCTTCCATACCATACGCAATTGCTTTAATTGCAATATTTTTTGATGGATTTTGTCTCGTAATAGGAACAGAAATGGCCCAATTGTTATTTTGTACAAAAAATACAACAGGGGTTTTAAAAACACCAGCCATAGTAAGAGCACTATGAAAATCACCTTCAGAAACACCTCCATCACCCACATAAACAATTATTGCTTCATCTTTCTTTAGATAATTTATAGCCATTCCTATACCTACTGCTTGTGGTAATTGATTTCCAACAGGACTTGATATTGTTATAATTCTAAGTTTTCTCATACCCCAGTGCACAGGCATTTGTCTTGCTTTATTAATTTCCATTCTTCCCATCAATTGTGCAAACATTTCAACAAGCGGATAACCTCTTACAAGATAAACACCATGCTCTCTATGAGCTGGAAATATCCAGTCGTTTTCAGGAATAGCATAACCACTTGAAACTGTAGAGGCTTCCTGTCCCGCAACCTCTACATAAAATAAAGATTTTCCAGAACGAGTTAAAAACATTCCCTTTTTATCAAAAGCTCTTGTTAATTTCATATAATAATATAATGTTCTTAAGTCTTCATTTGTAAGCCCTATATCTTCTGGTGTAAAATCAAATAATGGCTCTCCTTCGCTTGATATAAACCTTATAGGCTCATCAGTAAATGGCTGAATATAATTTAAAGTTTTTTCAGTCATAGTGAAAATTATAAAGCTTCACTTATTTGAATTTTTTATCCTAATACTTTTTCTTTGAGTTTTTGAGCATTATATTTAATTTTTTCCAAATCAATATTTTTAAATTCCTTCTTTTCCATTAAAACTTTTCCATTTATTATAACAGTTGAAACATCTAAACCGTTTGCACTATAAACAATAGCTGAATAAGGATCATAAATTGGCATTAAGTGGGGATTATTTAAAGAGATTGTGATTAAGTCTGCTTTCTTTCCAATTTCTATACTTCCAATTTTATAATCTAAACCTAAAGCCCTTGCTCCATATATCGTTGCCATTTTTAAAACATCCTTAGCACTTGCAACTTTAGGATCCATCATATAAACTTTATGAATTAAAGCACAACTTCTCATTTCATCAATCATATCTAAATTATTATTAGAAGCTGTTCCATCCGTAGCTATTGCAACATTAACCCCCTTATTTAACATCTTAATAATAGGAGCTATACCACTTGAAAGCTTCATATTACTTTGTGGATTATGAGCAACACTTACGTTTTTAATCTTAAAAATCTCAATTTCTTCATCATCTAAATAAATACTATGAGCTGATATGAACTTATGATCTAAAACATTAAGTGAATTTAAAAATCTTACTGGAGTAAGGTTATATTTGCTTTTTATAATTTCAACCTCTTTTTTTGTTTCTGCAACGTGCATATGAATTGGGACGTTATATTCTTTGGCAATTTCAAAACCTTTAAAAATTAATTCTTTTGAACAAGAGTAAGGAGAGTGTAAGCAAAGTGTAGGATAAATATACTCATCATTCAAATAATTCTTTATAAAGCTTTTAGCTATTTTAATACCATCTTCTGGATTTTTGAAAGAAGGTGTTGGAAAATCAATTAATCCCTCACCAAGAAAAGCTCTAATACCTATATCTCTTGAGATTTCCGCAGTTATTTCTTGAAAGAAATACATATCATTATATGTAGTAGTTCCTGTTCTAATCATTTCAGAAATTGCAACTTCAGTAGCAAGCTTAATAAATTCTCTATCAATAGCTCTATTTTCAGCAGGCCATATATAATTATTTAACCAGTCCATTAAATCCTTATCATCAGCAAACCCTCTAAAACCAACCATAGCAATATGAGTATGTGTATTCACAAATCCAGGAAGTAGTATATTTGGTCTATCATCAATTATATAATCCACACTTTCATTATCTAATTGATCTAATTTGCCAATTTTTGAAATCTTATCATTTTCTATGATAACAAAACCATGGCAAATGACATCTTCATTTTCATTCATCGTTAATATATAATCTGCTTTTATGAGAATTTTCATAGTGAAATTTTAAAGGATTTTCATTTATGTATGGTATAAAATTTTCAACTTTTGGAAGGAATATTACGTTCATTAATTAAATATGCTGAAAATGAAGAATTTAAAGGTTATGATCCTTACGATGCTTTAAATAGTCCTATTTTAAGAGCAATTGGATTTCATAAATACTTAAGAATTCTATTTACACAATTAATCAAGCATTCTCCTATTAATTTTAGAAAATTGATCCTTATAAAAAAGGATTATAACCCTAAGGGTTTGGGATTGTTTCTTTCTGTATTTTCAAGGATTGAGGATTTAGATAATTACTATTTTGTTAAAAGATTGCTAATGAGATTAAAGTCAAATGGATATAGTGGATGTTGCTGGGGTTATAATTTTCCTTGGCAAAGTAGAGTTTTTTATTTAAAGGAATATACGCCAACAATTGTAAATACTTCTTTCATAGCTCATGGATTTTTAGATGCTTATGAGAAATTTAAAAATAGTGAAGACTTTAAAATAGCGCATTCTACTGCAGATTTTATACTAAATGACTTAAACACATACGAGGATGATGAAATTTTAGTTTTTTCATATACTCCGATTGACAATTTAAAAGTTTTTAACGCAAGTTTGTTAGGTGGTTCAGTATTAGCAAGAATTTACTTAATTAATGGAGATGAAAACTTTAGATTAAAATCACTTAAATGTGGTTTATTTGCATATAAGTTTCAAAATACTGATGGGAGTTGGTTTTATGCTCCCAATATTAAATATATTGATAATTTTCACACAGCTTTCAATTTATTAGCTTTAAAATGGATATATAAAG
The DNA here is from genome assembly GCA_039803045.1 of Caldifarciminota bacterium. GTDB lineage: Bacteria > Hydrothermota > Hydrothermia > LBFQ01 > DSFT01 > DSFT01. Next base: position 19,053 of record JBDRXT010000001.1, on the reverse strand, counting down.
CTACGGAAGACAAAAGAATTTTAGAAGCGATTGAAAAGGGATATAACTTTTATAAGAAAAACTTATTTACAAAAGATTTTCTGCCAAAGTATTATCACAAAAAATTATATCCACTTGATATACACTCCTATGCCACTTCTATCGTTTTATTTTGTGAGTTTGAAGAGAAAGATATTGCTAAGATTATTCTTGATAATGCATTAAATAGGATGTTTGATATTAGAAAGCATTATTTTTACTTTCAGGAAAATAAGTTTTTTAAAATTAAAATTCCATATATAAGATGGTCAATAGCTTGGATGGCTTATGCTATTAGTAAATTTATTTACTAACTTTAAAATTTTCAGATGTTAAGTCCAGAGGAAATAATTCAAAGAGCCAAAAAATGGGAAATTGTATTTGATGCTTATGATAACAAGAGGGATCTAAAAGTAAGAATAGAGAAGAAAATTAAAAAAGGATATTTGGTAAGGATTTTAGATTTAGACTTAATTGGTTATTTGAAAACTAAAAAAAAGTTTAACATAAACGATGAAGTTTTTGCAGTAATTACAAGTGCTGATTATATTACTAAACAGATAGAATTAAGATTATCAGACTCTCTATTAAATGAAGAGAAAATTCTAAAAGTTCTTAAGAAAGCCAAAAAAACTAACAAGCCTGTTAAAGCAAAAATAATAAATGTTTCAAATAGTGGATTTGAAGTTTTAATTCTTGGTCAAAGGGGGTTTGTTCCTCCATCACATATTCCTAAAAATTTAAGCGAAAATCTTTACATACATATTGGGAAGGAATTTGATGTTTATATTTTGAGGGTAAGTAAAGATCATATCCTTGCATCGTTGAGGAATTTAAGTTAAATGAAAGTTAGTGGATTTACTTTCTTAAGAAATGCAGTTTCAAATAATTACCCATTTTTAGCTTCTATTAACTCAATTTTACCAATCGTGGATGAATTTATAGTGGTAGTCTGTAATTCGGATGATAATACGTTAGAAGTTTTAAAAACTATAAATTCTCCAAAAATAAAAATTATAATAGCTCCTTATGTTTCAAATAAAGATTGGGCATATGCTAGATATACTAATTTAGCGTATTTTTTATGTTCTGGGGATTGGTGTTTTTATATTCAAGCAGATGAGGTTGTTCCGGAGTGGGAACTTGAGAAAATTTATAATTGTATGGAGAATTTTTTAAAAGTTAGGGAAGTTGAAGGTTTTGTTTTAAACTATTTACATTTTTATGGAAGTTTCAGATATTATAGAATTGATAGGGGATGGTATAGCAAGGAAGTTAGAATTATAAGGAATAATTTGAATATATTGTCATACAGGGATGCACAAGGTTTTAGACTTTTAGAAGGTTCAAGATTCAGGAAATTAAATGTAATTGATAGCAAAGCTTATATCTATCATTATGGTTTTGTTTTTAAAAAATTAGGCAATAGAATTTATAGAGAATGTAGAAAGGAGTGGCTAAATGAATACAAAGGGAAACATCCAGAAGTAATGAAACAATATATCCAAAACTTTATTGAAAACTTCGATCCAAATAAATGCAATTATGAATTGAATTTCCCAAATATTGTAAAATTGCTAAAAGAAAATATTGATAAAATTATAGGAAGAAGACTTTTGGAATACAAACCATATAATGTTATAAGGTATTGAATATGATAGATTTTCATACGCACATTTTACCAAATGTGGATGATGGAGCAAGTAGCATAGAGGAGGCTATTGAAATGATAAAGTTTTTAAAAGCAAGAGGATTTAATGGAGTTGTTGCAACACCTCATGCAAATAGTTTGTATTACCCGAAAAGGGAAATTTTGCAAGAAAAGAGAAATGAAATTCTAAAAAATGAGGATTTTAAAATAATTATTGGATATGAAGTAAGAATAGACGCAATTGAAGTATTTGATATACAGTATTTTCTAATAGAAGGGACAAATTACATATTGTTAGAACTTAATTTCTTGGAAAAGCCAAAGAAGTTAATTGAACCCTTTATTAAAGTAATGAAATTTGGACTAAGACCAATTATTGCTCACCCTGAAAGATATCACTATTTAAGTATAGAGGAGATTAAGGAAATTCGAGATTTAGGTGTAATTTTACAGGTGAATTTAAAAAGTTTAAAAGGTTTTTATGGAAACGATGTTAGAGAAAAAGCATTAAAAATTTTTGATATTTGTGATTTAATTGGTTCAGATGCCCATAGTATAAAGGATTATGAAAAATTAAATAGTTTTGAACTTTACGAAAAAAAAGATTTTTCAAAATTTATATTGAATACTTTAAAATTTTAAATTGAATGCTTTTAGATGAAATTTTGAAAATTGAAAATCTATATTTAAGAGCAAAAAAAGTAGTAGAAGGTTATCTTTCAGGAAAACACAGAAGTATACTTGAGGGGTTTTCTGTTGAGTTTGCAGAACATAGACAATATTCAAAAGGTGATGATATTAGATTTATAGATTGGAAAGCTTTTGCAAGAAGAGAAAAGTTATTTATTAAGAAATTTTATGAAGAAACAAACTTGAGGGTTTATTTAGTTCTTGATATTTCAAAATCTATGGATTATGGAAAACCAAATAAATTCACATATGCTCAAAACTTAACTGCTATTTTAAGTTATGTTTTATATCTTCAAAGAGATGCTTTTGGACTTATAGGATTTTCGGATAAAATTGATTTAATATTAAATCCATCATCTTCAAAAGTACAATTATACAAAGTTTTGAAAACATTAAGTAACTTAAAACCTTCTGGAAAAACGTATATTGAAAATCCTTTAATTATCTCTGCAAACAAACTCAAAAGAAAAGGCATGATAATTCTCATTTCTGATTTGATAACAAACAAAAATTCTACAATTAAAGTTTTAAAAGCTTTGAATAATTTCAATTTCGATGTAATAGTTTTTCAAATTCTTTCACCACAAGAAAGAGAAATTGAGGATAGGGGAGCATTTAAGTTTTTTGATCCAGAAACAAACAGTTCAATTTCTTTAAATACTCTATATTATATTGAAGATTATAAAAAAGCACTAAATAATTGGCTTTATGAAATAAAAACCTCATTTCTAAAAAGCGGAATAAGATACAAGCTTCTTTTCACAGATGAACCTATTACAAATGCTTTTGAAGTACTTTATTAATCCTATTTAAAACAGTTTCTTTACCAATAACTTCAAGCATTTCAAATAAACTTGGTCCAACAGTTTTTCCACTTATTATAATTCTTAAAGGATGTATAATCTCAGCAGGCTTAATATTTAGCTCATTTGCTAAGTTTCTTAATGTAATTTCTAAGTTTTCTTTATTCCAAGTTTCAATCTTTTGATATCTTTCGTATAATAAGCTTAAATAGTTTGATGTCTTTTCATTAATTAGTTTTTTGAAAGCTTCTAAATCAACACTAAAATCTTCACTTAAAAAATAATCTCCAAATTCAAAAAATTCTCTTAATGTCTTTACTCTTGTTTTTAGAAGTCTTATGCAATTTAAAAGTTTTTGCTCTTCATAATTATTTTTCATTTCCTTCAATAGTTCCAAAATCTCGCTCTCAGGTTTCATTCTTATATATTCTGAATTCATCCAAAGCAATTTATCAATATCAAAAACAGCTGGAGAACTATTTACATCCTCTATTCTAAAAATCCTTATCATTTCTTCCTTTGTTATAATTTCTCTATTATGTTTTGGAGACCATCCAAGTAATGCCAAAAAATTAAATAAAGCCTCACTTAATATTCCCATATTTTTATATTCAAGTACACTTAATGCTCCATGACGTTTTGAAAGTTTCTTCTTATCCTTTCCAAGTATCATAGGTAAATGTGCAAATTCTGGTATTTCCCAATTAAATGCTTTATATATTAATATTTGTTTTGGTGTATTTGAAATATGGTCATCACCTCTTATAACATGTGTAATATCCATAAAATGATCGTCAATCACAACCGCAAAGTTATATGTAGGTGTTCCATCGCTTCTCAAAATTACTATATCATTTAAATTATTGCTTAAAATCTCAATTTTACCTCTAATTTTATCCTCAAAACTAATTAATATCCCGTCCTCTACGAATAATCTAATAGCACCTATTTTTCTTTGCTTTACATGTTTATAACCATTTGGAGGGTCTAAAATGATATTTCTTTCAACGTGCTTTTTTTCATTTATTGGAATATCTCTTGGTATGTACTTTTCTTTAATTTCTTCCCACTCTTGGGAATTATAATAATCAAAATAAGCTTTATTTTCAGAAATTAACTTATAAGCATATTGCTTATAAATCTCAATTCTACTTGATTGATATAAAACATCCTCGTCCCAAAATAGCCCAAGCCATTTCAAACCTTCAAAAATCCCATATGTAAATTCTTCTTTGCTTCTTTCCCTATCTGTATCCTCAATCCTTAATAAGAATTTCCCATTATAATGTTTAGCAAAAAGATAATTATATAAAGCAGTTCTTGCCCCCCCAACATGCAACTCACCTGTTGGAGAGGGAGCAAATCTTACTCTTACCAAATTTTAAAATTTTAAGGTTTATTTTATTGCTTTTAATTCAAAACCTTTACCCTTTATTATATAAACTCCGCTTCTTTGAACCTTAAACATATTATTGCCACTTCTCAGCGTCATCTCTCTTATTAGAGTTCCATTTATATTATAAATTCTTACAGGCATTTCGTATTTTCCACTATAATATATATTAAACCCTTCACTTGTCCTATAAACTTTTATTATTTCTCTTCCAATCCTTATTTCATCGTAATTAACAGGTGTTGGCTGTACTGGAGAACCTATAAAGTGCTGAAATACTACACTATCTCCAGGATTAACGATAACTGGATTCCAGAAATAATTAAATGCATTATCAAAACCACTAAGACTAATATCTTCATTATTTACACCCTGATCCCAAGTATAACTATGAGCATCAGACCATCTTATGTGTTGTACAAAGCTTGGAGGAGTAACACCTGTTTGAAATCCACCATCAGCATACACTGCAAATAAGTGGTACCTTGATGGAGGATCAGTATCGCTTTCTCTTAGAAAGTCAAAAGTATTTGGTACTGGATTTACTGTTTGTTCTGTTATAATTTGAGAAGAACAGGTTAAATTAAATGATGGATAATAATCACATCTAAAGTGGGCTGGACGGTCAGTGCTACCTACATGAGTATCGTATTCCCATCTCACACCATACGCTCTTGGTACATTAGCATTATTTATAACAATAGTTTTGTGCCATAATCTTGAATCATTTGCATCTGTTCCACTTACCCAAAATATTTCTTTTACTCTAAAGTTATCATTATTAGTATTTACATCGTATATAATAGTTAATCTTGGAATATTTTGTTCACATATAACAGTTGTAGCATAGGGTTTTAATTGGTTAGATGTGTAAGGAGCTGGAGCTGTCGCTGATCCATTTTTTGTAATATAATCTCTTTGTGTAGCCACTGATCTAATAGTAGTCCAGGATGACCAAGCACTTACTGGTGAAAATTGAGCTCCATATAAAATTGAAATTACTCCAAAAGGATGAGCAGGTCCAGTTCTTGCAGTATAAGTTCCTAAGTCATTTTGTGCTAATATATCTACATACCATTCAAGATAGTTATTAGTTAATAAATATGGATCGCTAAGATTAGAGGACTGACTAGCAGTAAAGCCTCCATCGTTAGCATTAAAGTCATAAAATGCTAAAGTATTTGAACTTAAACTTGCTCCAATTATACTTAAACTGTCTATATACCATCCAGAATAATTTACACTTCCATCACTTTTAAATCTAAATCTAAATCTTATATTATTATTAGCATACTGCGATAAATCAAGTTGAACCGCTTGCCATGTTGGTGTTAAAGGACCACTGGAACCATTCCCTCTATAAGATGTTGAAAATTTGAACCAACCTGCACCAGTATTTAGCTCTACCCAACCGCTATCATATCCTGTTTCAGTATGAACATAATGATAAAATCTCAAAAAATAATTTGTACATCCAGGACAACTTAGACTTATAGCATTTACTTTTTCAATAGCTTCATCTGCATTGTTATTATAATTGCCTGATAAGTTTGTTGCCCAAACATTAGAACCGTGATATGCGAAATTTGGACCACTAGTAGGAGTTCCTCTTTGCCATGGAGCTAAACCTGATATATTTACAGGATTTAAATCACCATTATCATTTTCAAAACTACTAGAATATAAAACAGTTATATTAGATAATGTCTGATTTTCAATAATTACATCATCTATATACCAGCCATAATATTGAATTGAGCCATCACTTTTAAATCTAAATGCTATTCTTAGTTGTGAAGTATTTTGACATTGAGAGGGTAAATTTAATGTTGTATTTATCCAATTTCCGGAATTACCTTGATATGGACCTGCTACTTGATGCCAAGTAGCTCCACCATCACCAGAACATAAGACAAAACCTTGATCAAAATTACTTTCAGTATTATACCACTGCTTAAATTTTAATACTAAGTTGTTATAACCACTTGCATTAATAATTGGAGAATATAATGTATCATCCATATTTGGAAAATAATTTCCATTTAGTATTGTTCCCCAACATCTATTAGATCCTGTGCAAGCAGGTCCCCCATTATCATTTCCCCATTGCCATCTTGTAAAAGTTTGCCCACATCCTATGTAGTTTACATTTATTTTTGGAGAGTTATTTTTGTCTTTTAGAGAAATTTTATTTGTAACGTCGTCCTTTATCATTTCTGCATAATGAAAAGCTTCTTTCTCTGGACTTATTTCAAAAAGTTCAATTATGTAACTTGTTATAACATTCAAGTCAGATTTTATTATAAATGAAACAACCTCATCATAGCTTACTTTATATCTCTCTGAAAATCTTTGAATAAACTTTTCACTTAAATCACTGTAAAATATTAACCAGAACATAATTGAAATTTTAAAGCATAAATTTTATCTTACAATTAATACTGAGCAATTTGCTAAATCTACAACTTTATCTGCTGTAGCTCCCAAAATACGCCTTCTTAAAGGATGATGTTTCTTTATACCCATAACTATAAGATCTGCACCTATTTGATTAGCCATATCTACAATAACATCAGCTGGTTTACCGTATCTTATTATTGTTTCAGCATATATTCCTCTTTCTTTTGCTTTTTCAGAAACTTCATTTAGTATTTTTGAATAGTACTTTTGGGCTTGATATTTTGCTTCTTCTACTTCTGAAATACTTCCAGCATATTCAGGAATTCTTCCAACAGATAAAACAAAAAGTTTTGCTTTTGTTTGAAGTGCAATTTCAAGAGCTTTTTCTAGTGCAAGTTTTGCTCCATCTGATCCATCATATGCAAGTAAAATTTTTTTAAACATTATCTCCCTCCTTCGGGAAGAGAAATTACTGCTTCTAAAATAGAATATTGATTCTTATCGATTATTCCATGTTCTAAACCATAGAGAGCAACTATGGTATCAAATGTAAGACCCGTTAATATATAAACCGACCAATTTAAGAGAAAACCTTATCATAAAAAATAAAATTATAAACCCAAGATTTTTAATCGCGATTGCAATATCAATCAGACTACCAGCTTTGAGGAAATAAATAAGATTACACCAATAAGATATGCAGGCAATACTGCAACACTTCCTGCATAACTAGAAACCTCTGGTTCACTGTGATGATTTCTTACATAAAAATTGTATGCTCTTGTAAAAGGTGGAAGTAATAAGCAGTGTTCCAAGTCCATTTATAAAAGAAGAAGCTAAAAGTAATTTTCCAATTTTTTTTTCGTTTAAGTTAGTTTCTATGAGCAAAGCGTAAACAATAGCTATAGAGATAGAAGATAACGCTGTCCCTGCTAAAATTGATTGTTTTATACTCCACTAATTATAGCACTCTTCCAATAAGTTTTTATAGTACTGCTTTCAAGCTCTGCACCAGCTAAATAAGTTCCCTACAATTATCCAGATATACCGAGCCTTAATGAAATTAAACTTGACAAAAGTGCAAGACCAAGCCATATAAAAAGAATCTCCCAAAGCTCTGTCATTAGAAATTAAGAAGTCTCTCGCCAAACTTTTCAATATATGCTCTCAATATCCACTGAGCACCTTCTCCAAGAGGACAAAATGTTTTTGATTTAATATAGTTAGTAATTTCATACAGCAAATCTAAATCTTGCTTTGTCCCTTTTCCAAGTTCTATCTTTCTTAAAATTCTCGTTGCCCAGGGAAGTCCATCTCTACATGGAGTACACCATCCACAGCTTTCAAAAGCGAAAAATTGTATAGATCTTCTAATAATTTTAATTAAAGGTATCTTATCATCTATCACTATAACTGCTCCACTTCCAAGCATTGTATTCTTCATAGCACAATCTTCATATGTAACAGGAATGTCTATTTCATCATTTACAAGGATTGGTGCAGAAAGACCACCAGGAATAACTCCTACTAAATTACTTTCTTCTCTTAATCCCCCTGAATATTCTATAAGTTTTCTAAATGTAATTTTTCCAAGTTCAAATTCACAAACTTTTGGTTCCTTAACTGCTCCACTAATCGTAAATATCTTTGTTCCTGGACTTTTATCTGTTCCAAGTTTCTTATACCAACTACCTCCATTATTTATAATAATTGGAATGTTAGCTATTGTTTCTACATTATTTACAATAGTTGGTTTTGAATATAAACCTTTTATTGCAGGAAATGGTGGTTTTAATCTTGGAATACCCCTTCTTCCTTCTAGTGAGTTTAGTAATGCCGTCTCTTCACCACATATATAGGCACCTGCTCCCGGATATATATGTAAATCAAAAGAGAAATTAGTTCCGAGAATATTTTTCCCAAGTAAATTATTATTGTATGCTTCATTGATAGCTTCTTTCAAAATCCTAAAAGCATCTAAATATTCTGCTCTTAAATATATAAATCCTTCGTTTGCTCTTATAGCATAAGCCGATATTATAGCCCCCTCTATTAATAAATGTGGAGCCTTTTCGAGAATTTCTCTATCTTTAAATGTTCCAGGTTCCCCTTCATCAGCGTTTATAACAAGATAATGCTCTTGACCATCATTCGGAACAAATGACCACTTTTGACCAGTTGGAAATCCAGCACCACCTCTTCCTCTCAAACCAGATATTTTGACCTCTTCAATTACTTCCTCTGGCTTCATTTCTAAAGCTTTCTTAACTGCTTTATAACCACCCTTTTTAACATAATTATCTATATTAATTGAAGGGGGATTATCTGTATAGTATAAGATTAATCTCTTTTCTACAATTTCCATGGATTTACCCCCTCCTCCGAGTATTTATAAATCACACTTTTCTTCTCTGTGAAAAGATCTATTGCATCAAGTGAAAGTTCTCTTCCAAAACCTGATTGCTTATAACCACCGAACGGTAGTCCCGGAATTGCAGTTAAGGGATGATTTACAGTTATGCTTCCTGCCATTATTGAATTTGTAACTCTTATTGCTCTTTTTACATCTCTTGTCCAAATTGTACCAGCTAAACCATATTTGGAGTTATTTGCTAACTTAATTGCTTCCTCTTCGTCTTGAAATGGCATTATTATTACAACTGGTCCAAATATTTCCTCTCTAAAGCAAACATTATCAGACGATTGTAATTCTAATATTGTTGGTAAATAGTAATTCCCATCCTTTAAATCAGATTCTTCAATTTTCTTACCTCCATAAATCAACTTTGCTCCTTGGGTCAATCCTTCCTCTACAAGTTTATGAACATTGTTCAGATGGGTTTTTGAAACAAGTGGCCCCATTTGAGTTTCTTTATTTAAGGGATAACCAATCTTAATTTTTTTAGTTTTTTCAATGAATTCAGAAAGAAATTTATCATAAATTTTCTTATGAACAAAAATTCTACTTCTTGCCTCGCATGATTGTCCTGAATTGTAGTATATAGCCCAAATTGAACCATTAATTGCATCATTTAAGTCAGCATCTTCAAAAACAATGTTTGCAGATTTACCCCCAAGTTCTAATGAAACTCTTTTTATAGTCTTACTTGCTAATCTCATAATTTCAGAACCTGTCTTTGTTTCACCTGTAAATGAAATTTTATCTACTCCCTCATGCTGAACTAAATAAGATCCAATTGTATTTCCAGGTCCAGTTATAACGTTTACAACACCATCTGGAATACCAGCTTCTTTACAAAGCTTAGCAAGTTCAAGAGCAGATAACGGTGTCCAACTTGCAGGCTTTATAATAACACTATTTCCACAAGCAAGAGCTGGAGATAACTTCCATAATGTTAGCATTAAAGGATAGTTCCAAGGAACAATAAGAGCACAAACACCAATTGGTTCCCTAATTGTATAATTAAAAAGTCCTGGAAGGGTTGGTATTGTTTCCCCCATAATTTTATTAATTGCTCCAATATAAAAATCCAAGACATTTATTCCTGCCAAGATTTCACTTTTTGAAGAAGTAATTGGCTTACCCACATTTAAACTTTCTACTTCTGAAATTTTATCTAAATTTTCTAATAGTAATTTTGAAAGATTTTGTAATATCCTAATTCTTTTGTTTATTGGAAGGCTTTTCCATTTTTCGAATCCTTCTCTTGCAGATTTTACTGCAAAATCAACATCTTCGTAATTAGCAATATGATATTTAGCAATAGTTTTATTATCATGAGGATTTATAACTTCTCCAATTCCGCCTTTACCATCAACAAATTGACCATTTACAAAAATTTTATATTCATTCATAGTAGCGAAATTTTAAAGCTTAATCCCCCTTTAAAATTTTCTCTATGTTTTATGCTAAGATTTTAGCAATAGGTTCATATATCCCAAAAAACATTCTTACAAATAGTGATCTAGAAATGATAGTAGAAACAAGTGATGAATGGATTACAGAGAGAAGTGGAATAAAAGAAAGAAGGATAGCAAGCAAAGATGAAACAACTTCAGTTATAGGTTATAAATCAGCTTTAAAAGCACTTGAAAAAGCAAATTTAGGAGCAAAAGATATAGACTTAATAATTTGTGCAACAAATACACCAGATATGCAATTTCCAGCAACAGCTTGTTTAATAGCAGGTTTATTAAATATAAAAGTTCCTTGTTTTGACATCCAAGCTGGATGTCCAAGTCCTATTTATGCTCTTGAAATAGCAAGAGGGCTAATAGAATCCGGATTATATAAAACAATATTATTAGTAAGTTCAGAAACATTAAGTAGATATTTAGATTGGAATGATAGGAGTACTTGTGTTCTCTTTGGAGATGGGGCAAGCTCATTTATATTAACGAGAAGTAATGAACCTGGAATTATTTCAAGTTATTTGAGTGGCGATGGAAACTTGGGTGACTTATTAAAATTTCCAGCAGGTGGTAGTAAAGAACCTACAAGTATCTATACCGTTAAATATAGAGATCATGGTGTAAGAATGCAGGGAAGAGAGGTTTTTCGTTATGCTGTAAGTTATATGGCAGAGAGTTGTATAAAAGTTTTAGAAAAAGCAAACATGAAATCTGATGATATTGATTGGCTTGTTCCGCATCAAGCAAATATTAGAATTATAGATGCAACTGCTGAAAAATTGAACATTTCAAAAGAAAGAGTATATATAAATATCCATAAATATGGAAATACTTCTGCAGCATCAATAGGAATAGCATTGGATGAGATGATAGAAAGCGGCTTATTAAAAAGAGGTCAAAATGTTTTAATTGTTTCCTTTGGAGCAGGTTTTACGTGGGGATCTATGATATTCAAGTTATGAGAAAGTTAATTATAAGTTTAATTTTGATTTCTTGCTCAAAAAAAGCTTATCAAAATGAAAACTTGAACATTCCAAATTATGAACAAAGAATAGAAAATGGTGTTATAGTGGAATACGAAAAAAATAAAAAAAATTGGGAACTAAAAGCAGATAAAATTATCTTAAAGGGTGATTATTATCTTGTTTATAATTTTGTTTTGAATTTTTATGATGAAAATGGAATTTCTGCTACTTTGATTGGAGATTCAGGAGATATGAACAAGATTAGCAAAGACATGAGAGCATTTTCAAACGTTGTATTTAAATCAAGAGATAGTTCATTCTTAAAGACAAATAAGTTATATTGGAATGACTTTGCAAGAAGATTGTACACTGACGATAGTATATATATATATGATGCAAAAAATAAAAGAGAGCTCTATGGCATAGGTTTTGAAAGTGATGACCAATTTAGAAAGATAAGGATTTTTAGGAATGTTAGAGGAAAAGGAGAAGGAAGTATTACTAAATAGTTTAGCCGAACGCATTGTAAAAATGAGATTGTCAGATATAGCAATATTTTTATTAGAAAGTTCAAAACCTATTTCTTTTCTCTCATCACAATTTTTATTATTTTTAAAGCCCTTTATAACGGTTTATTTTAGTCATTATACTTATGATAAACTTATTGAAATTTTGCAAGACAGAAAAAACATAGAAAAGCTTATAAAAATTATAGAAGAAAAGGAGGGTTTAAGATGACGATTTTTATTTTTTCTCAGTTAGAAATTGCTTACAACATTCAAGTCATATCCTTATATGATAAAAACAAGGAAGTTCATTTAAGAACACCATATAATATTACAAAAGCGAAATTAGATAGGAAAGTATATTACAAAATAGACACAACTGTCAATAGTCTAGATGCACTTGACATTTTAATATATGACAAATTTACGAAAAGGGAGAAGATTATACCAATTCCAAAATTTTTAGAACCTAAAACTTTAGATATTCCTCTTGGTGAAACTTTAAAAGTTTCATTTGATTTTTTAGGTTTTCCAATAAGTGATTTTGAGGTTCCAAGAGTTTATATAATTTCTGATCAGGGCGAAAGCGAAGCTTTTCTGTTACAGCAAAACCCTTATAATATGAACGTCTTAGAGAGAACATTAAATCCCATAGATGAAGTTGGTAGTTATAAAATAGCTCTTGTAATTAATCATCCAAAACAACTTTTAGAAATAAGAATATATAGGGCTTTAAACGTGGTTTATAAACCTATTTATAACTTCTATTCGAAATCTTATGGTTTTTCGAATCAAGCGACTTATTTTTGTTTTGAAATATATAACAAGTTACCAAATACAATTTTTGAAAATTATAATGTCTTAATAACTAGTCCAAGTGGAACACCAATTAGTATAAAATTGAGAAATTACGACAAATATTCTTGTAATATAGCAATTTTGAATGAAGCCGGACTTTATAAAGCAAGATTGGAAGGAGAATATAAAGCAGTTATAAGTTCAAAAACTATAGATTTTAATATTCAAGATTCTCTTGAATTTGAAATTCCTATCAATTTATTAGGATTTGAAGCAAAAAGGGGAAAGGGTATTATAAAGCTTGAAAACGTTTCAAATAAACCAATCAACTTAACAGTAGAAAGCGTTGAGGCACCAAGCGAAATTCAATTTAATTTATCTGGAAGTTATGATATTAATCAAAATACTCAAATTCCATTCACATACAAATTTTTGAAAAAAGTTAAGAAAAATTCAAATTTGTTTATAAGGGTAAAGTTCAAGGATAGAGAGAATAACGTTTATTTTCTTGATATAAAAGTTTCTGTTTTATAAGTTTTTATTCTGACTATCGTCTTGATTTTGGCCTTAAAAGCATGATAATAAATTTTCCTTCATCTTTTGGAGCTTGTTCAACATCTGAAATTTCAGATAAATCGTTTATAACTTTTTCTAAAACATCTTTCGCAATTTCTGGATGAACTATTTGCCTTCCTCTAAAAATTAATCTAAACCTCACTTTATGACCTTCTTCTAAAAACTCTCTTGCTTTTCTAATTTTCACTTCAAGATCATGCTTATCAATTACAGGTGATAATTGAATTTCTTTTACTTCCATAGATTTTTGGTGTTTTTTTATTTCCTTTAGCTTTTTCTTTTGTTCATATATAAACTTACCATAATCCATAATTTTTGCAACAGGTGGATTACTATTAGGAGAAACTTCAACAAGATCAAATCCCATACTCTTAGCAAGTTCAATCGCTTTTACTGTTCTCATAACACCCAAACTTTTTCCATCAGGTCCAATCACTTGAACTTCTCTTGCTCTTATACTTTCATTCACTCTATAGTTAAGTTCCTTCAAAATTCACCTCCATTTTACAAACACAAGGCATACTTTTACATTTTGGACATCCATTAAAATATCTTTCTAAAGCTTCTTCAATATCAATATCTAACAAATTTGCAATACTAAAAATCCATGCTATAACATCCGAAACTTCTAATTTAATATCCTCTTTAGTTTTTCTATTCAAAGATTTTGCTAATTCACCAACTTCTTCAATAGTCCAAATAAAAACACTCTTGATGCCTTTTTGCTTATCTCTTTCATAATAAGTTTTTCTAATAATTTCCTGAAAATCTCTAATTCTCATATTTAACAATTTTTAAAAATCTATGCTTTCCAACCCTCACAAAAACATTTTCTTTTATAATAATATTTTCCCTTATCACTTGATTATTCACTTTGATAGCGTTTTGAGACAAAAGTCTTCTAAAATCATTTTTAGAATTTACAAGCTTAGTTTTTAGTAAAATATTACAAATATCTTCAGATTCCTTTAGTTCATAAACTAATGCATCTTCTGGGATTTCCTTATTTCTAAATACTCTATTAAATTCATCTTTAACTTTAAGAGCAACTTCCTCACCATAAAAAATTTTTACAATTTCATAACCTAATCTTTCTTTTGCATCTCTTGGATTTTCCCTTATATATTTTCTTATTTCTTCCAAATTGTCGTAATATAAAACTAGTTTATAGTAATCTTCCATAAGCTCATCTCTTATGGACATAACCTTACCAAACATATCAAAAGGTTCATCATTGAAAGCTATATAGTTATTGTAAGACTTCGACATTTTTAATTTACCATCTGTTCCTACCAAAAGTGGAACTGTTAAAACAACTTGAGGCTCTTGACTATAAGATTTTTGAATTTCTCGAGTTAAAGTAAAATTAAATAATTGATCTTCTCCACCTAATTCAATATCAACATTTAAATAAACTGAATCATAAGCTTGAAATAAGGGATATAGTATTTCATGAATAAAGAGAGCTTCTCCTTGATTTATACGATTTTTAAAGTCTTCTCTTTCAATTATTTTTGAAATTGTATATTTTGAAGTTAGCTCAATAATATCATAAGGTGTTAATTTTGACAACCATTTTGAATTGTATTCAACTCTAATCTTACTAACATCTAAAACTTTTGATAACTGATTAATATAAGTTTTTGAATTTTCAATAACTTCTCCTATTGATAGTTTTGGTCTTGTTTTTGATCTTCCTGTGGGATCACCTATAATTGCTGTAAAATCACCTATTATAACTATTATTTCAAATCCCAATTCTTGCAAATCTCTTAATTTCTTCAAACTCACATAATGTCCAAGATGTAAGTCAGGCCTTGAAGGATCAGCCCCGTATTTAACTCTTAATGGCCCTCTTTTACCACTTAAATATAACTCGTATTTCTTTATAAATTCTTCTTCTGGAAAAAAGTGAGAAGCATTTTTCTTTATGATTTCAAGAACAGTATTTATATTCATGGAAAATATAAGAAAACACCACAAACATTACAAGAAACTAATTCATTATCGCTTGGCTTTTTAATACCTGTTGGCAATCTCGAAAAGCAATTAGAACAAGCATTATCATATACTATAGCAACAGCTCTATTATATCTACTAAATAATGCTTTAAATCTTCTTAAATATTGGGGGGGAATTTCACTCTCAAGTTTTTTCTTATACTCTTCAATTTCTAAAATTTTACTTTCATCAATTTCAAAACCAGTTTTCTCTATATATTCCTTACTCTTTATCTCTAATAATTTCATCTCTATATCTTGCAAAATTAACAATTTCTCACTTAAACTTTTCATAATTATGCCTCAAGCGATAATATTAAATTAATTAAATCTTTTGGATTTTCTATACTCAAATAATCAACATTTTCTTTTGCTATTCTTTTGGCTATTTGTGCAATTTTGCCTAAAAATATTAAATACATTGTACCAGGATCATTTGGAGGAGCTATTAGTAAGAAAAATAAGTGTACAGGTTGATTATCAACAGCTTGAAATTCAACACCTTCTTTACTAATTCCAATTGCTAAATATACATCATTTACTATAGTACTTCTGGTATGTGGAATTGCAATCCCCCTTCCAATACCAGTAGAACCTATAATCTCCCTCTTCTTTAGAGCGTCTAATATAATTTGTTTACTGTTATCTGGAAGTTTAAGAAGATCTACAAGTTCTTCTAATGCTTCATCTTTCGTTTTTGCCTTCATTCCTATCTTTACTCTCTCTTCTGATAAAAGTTTTTCAAGCATAATCAACCCCCCTTTTATAAACAGCTTTGACAGATGTTTTTATACCCCCTCTTGGTGTAAATTCGCAAATAACCTCCATATACTTTGGTTTTATAACAAAAACTAAATCATCTAATATTTTATTCACAAGGCTTTCATAAAAAATCCCAACATTGCGATATTGCAATAAATAATACTTTAGCGATTTTAATTCAACTATTTTTTCATCTGGAATGTAAATAATCTTAATTGTTGAAAAGTCTGGAAAACCAGTAATTGGACACAAACTTGTAAATTCGGGCTGAACAATCTCAACAAAAATATCCCTTCCTTTGTACTCATAATCAATAGCAAGCAAAATATCTTTTTGAACTACTTGAACACTCTGGATTGAATTTTTAATTTTTTGCTTAAAAGAATCCTCTTTCTCCTTAAACTCCCATAAATTCATAAATTAGTTTCTTCTCCCAAAATAATATCTACTTTATTGTTTGAAAATTTTAAAGCATCTTGACCTGCTTCAATTGCCTCTTTTGATGAAAGAGCTTTCTTATAATCTTCTTTTGTCTCAAAAATCATTTCTGCTATTAAGTAATATTCAGTTTGTCCAAATGGAGAACCTTTAATTCTTGTAATTCTCAACTCCTTAAGACCTGGTATTTTCTTTACAAGAGGGGTATGAACCTCAGTATAATATTTTTCAAAAGCTTCTATATCCTCAGGACGTTTATAAATAGCTATTATCTTATACATAATGAAAATTTTAAACTATAAAATTTTAAGTGTTTTTCTTTTATGAATTTTCTGCTTTAAGTCATTATAAATTGCCAATTTCAAGCTTATTTGCTCCCCAATTTCTCGATGAAGATTTTAAAGTTCAAAGTTTTATTAGGAGGGATTTTTATATTTTAAATAGATATGGTTTTGGTATAAGTTATCAAAGAATTGGAATATTCTGGTATAGCTTAAATGTCGAAGATGAATTTATCAACACTATAAGCCTTGGAATGAATATTTATTCAGCTGGTCTAAACGCGGTGTTTTTATATCCAAACCAAATAAGTTTTGGTATTGGTTTTGAAAGGACATTTTCGAATTTTCATATATGCGGTTATACTACTTATGGCTATTTAAATTTTTCTTATATATGTGCCTTTAGTGAGTATAAAGGCTCAGTAACAGGCTTTGAAGTTTTCTTGCAAGAAAACTACGATTTAGAGTACAAATTCTTTTTAAATTACAAAATAAATGAGTATTCAAATTTTTATTTAGCTTTTGGAACAAACAGCAATGGATTTACTATAGGTTATAAATATAAATTTTTGAAATTGAATTATTTCTATCATAGTTATCTTGGAGATAGTTTTGGAGTTGCAATTATTTATGAAAGATAATATAAGAGTTGGGATTATTGGTTATGGAAATGTTGGAGGTTCAATTTGTAGTTATTTCAAAAAGAAAAGAAAAAAAATTTATGTCTTAACATCAAAATCTATTAATAAAGAAAGATTTATCGAGTTTTACAATTACGATAATTTGGAAAAGTTTTTAAGTAAAGTAAATCTTATTTTAATTTGCGTAAGAGATGACAAAATATTAAATATTGTTGAAATTCTAAAAAAATTTGATTTAAGTGGAAAAATTGTTTATCACACAAGTGGGTCATTCACAAGTGATATTTTAAAAGGATTAAATAAAGCTTATATTGGCAGTATTCATCCAATTCAAACTTTTCCACGTCCTGATTATAAGCTCTTAAATAACATTTTCTTTTCTTTTGAAGGGGAAAAATTTAAAGTAGCAAGAAAATTTGTAAGTTTCTTTAATAGCAAAATTATAAGGATTGAAAAGGATAAGAAAATGTTATATCATATTGCTTGTATATTTGCAAGTAATTTTGTTGATTTAATGTGGATTATAAGCGATAAACTAATAAATATAGCTATAAAAGATAAGGATTTTAAAGTTCTTATCCCTCTTATTCAAACTACTCTTAAAAATGCTATAAAACACGGACCAAGTAATGCATTAACAGGTCCTGCAAAGAGAAAAGATTATGAACTAATAAGTAAACATTTAGAAATTTTAAAAAATGAAGAAAACATTTTGAGAATTTACAAATTACTTTCAGAGACAATATTAAGCTTCTAAACCACCATTTTCATCTTCTTCTATTTCTTGGCTTGCTCTTTCCATTACACTTGAACTTACAAAAATTGGAACATTTGCTAAAATAGCTATTGCTATTGAATCGGAAGGCCTCGCATCTATACTTAAAAGTTTATCGTCTTTCCTTACAATTATCCTAGCATAAAATACATCTTTTATTAAATCGTTTATTATAACTTTTTCAATTTTCACATCCAATTCTTTAAATATATTTATTATCAAGTCGTGAGTTAGAGGTCTCTCAGTTTTAATACCTTCTTTTGCCCGCGCTATTGCTTGTGCTTCAAATAAACCCACATTTATGGGAAGTACTCTCTTTCCATCTTTTTCATTAAGAAGTACAAGAAATGAATTATCCCCTTCATCATTTCTTATAAATATTACATTTTCAACTTCTACCTCTATAAGATTTTTCATTCTTTTTCGACAGAAATCTTTAAATTCGCTATTACTTCTGGATGTAATTTAATCTTTACTACGTGA